>CAJONE010000031.1 GCA_905235855.1 uncultured Bacteroidales bacterium | reverse complement strand
TGAACAAAATGATATTGCTATTCTCAAGTTTGACGAAGCAAAACAATACAAGCCGCTTCCAATTAGCAATGATGATACCTTACTGCGCGGACAGCCTGTTGTTGTTATTGGCAGTCCGCAGGGTGTACGCAATACGGTATCCACAGGGATCATTAGTTCCTTGCTGGATGATGATGGTGCGTTAATTATCCAATTTACAGCTGCGGCATCTCATGGCAGCAGTGGCGGCGCTCTGGATAGTCAACGACCTCACCTCCCCACGACTCGATCATTCCAGCGAGCACGTAGGGGAATTCCGCGTTGCCGACCCCTCTTTCGGGGAAGATTTTGGCATAATGGCAGCCCACATGCTCCACCACGCGAAGAGGTTTGCCCGTAAAGCGGTTCACCAATTGGTACTTCATCTTCTTTTTCAGTTCTTCGCGGAATTTGTAGATGATGTCGGAGGGGTGGGCGATGTTTTTGGGCTTGTCGAACTCACGTCCGGTGGCTTTGCGCAGAAGCTCGCGCGCCTGCTCCAGCAGTAGCGGGTTCTCGTTCCATTTCTCGATAATCTCAGTCATTACGCCGAAGGAAGTGACGCAGGATGGTACGTAGTTTTCGTATCCCTTTTCGGTCATCAGGGAAAACAAACGAGCCACAATGGTCATGGTGGTTTCAAAAGGCACCACGTCCGAGTGATAGCCTATGCCGGTGCAGGTGTGCTGGTGGGATGAGTCATAGATATCCTTTCCCAAATCGTTGCGCAATATGTTGAGGAAAGCGGCCTCAGAACCAGGGAAGAAGGTCTGTCGGATGCAGCTTCTTTCATAAAAGTAATGGTCGTCGGCGATGGCTTTCTGATACTCGTTCCAGTAGCGTTTTTCCATATCCTATTCTTCAAAAAAAAATGTTTAGCAAAAATACAAAAAAAAAGCACCGACCACATTAAAATGGTCAGCGCTTTGATTTTTTTTTGAATCCAGCGCACGGCCGTACGCGGAATCCAAAGTTCAGATTTTCATCACACTTTGATTTCTACATCAACGCCGCTGGGCAGTTCAAGCTGCATCAGGGCATCGATGGTCTTGGTGGTTGTGCCGTAAATGTCCAGCAGTCTTTTGTAAGTGGAGAGTTGGAATTGCTCTCTGGATTTCTTGTTTACAAAAGTGGAGCGGTTTACGGTGAAAATCTTGGTGTGTGTTGGCAATGGAATGGGGCCAACGAGCACAACTTTGTCGTCCTTCACACCATTCACGGTCTTGACGATCTTTTCAGCAGATCTGTCAACCAGGGTGTGGTCGAATGATTTCAATTTGATTCTAATTCTGTGACTCACTTTTTTTGTTTTTAATTAAATATTACGTAATATGTTTTAAAACTGTTTTCTATAAAATAAATCTTCCTACATTCATAATATAATCTTTCACTTCGGGCGGAACCTCGGCGTACTTTTGGAATTCCATGCTGAAGGTGGCACGTCCTTGGCTGATGGATCGCAGCGTGGTCACATATCCGAACATCTCGGCCAGCGGCACTTGTGCGGTGATGACCTGGAAACCGACTTTTGCGTCAATCTGTTCCAGCACCGACCGTCTGCGGTTCAGGTCGCCGGTGACATTTCCGATGTACTCGTCGGGCGTGGTGATCTCAACCTTCATGATGGGCTCCAGGATGGCGGTCTCCATTTGCTGGAGAGCATCGCGGAATCCTATCTTGGCGCAGATCTCGAACGCCAGCGCATCGGAGTCGGCCGGGTGGGTTCTTCGGGGTCGGGATCGGGTTGTTCGGTGTCGTTTTGCAGCAGCACCTCCAGTTTGTCGTGCTCCCATTCGGGCAACGGCTCCGTGATGGCCATGATAATGTCGAGGTAATATCGAGTAGAAGACAAGTTGCAGTTGGAGTCGTAAAAATATGTTTTACTTATATGTTTATTCGTGCGAAGTGAATATATAAAATAGCCACGTGGAATATGTTGTTCTATTTTGAAAAAAATTTGTGAATCGGCAATATGAAAAGGTTGGTCGAAATATAGTTCCAACACTTGGGCATCGAATATACGGTCATTACATTCCTCAAACGGCTCTACGAGATGTGGGTGATAAAGAACGTTCCTCGCTTCGTTTTTGAGAATGGGGTATCTCATAAAACGACGTACACCTATCGTGTTTGTTGTCAAATCGACCGAATCGATTTTTTCAAAGTGGCTGCCGTCGTCTGCTTTCCTGCATGCAAAGAACCTAATGTATGAACCTGGACTGAAATTGCGTAATGAGCTGATAAATACTGCGACGCCATATACATCCGTACCACCGTCAGGCAATTTAAGCATGTGGTACTGAAATTCTGGAATAACAGCAGTTCCAACCCAAGGGCAGTCAATTGGATTAGCAACAATGCCATGTATGGTATCGTATTCAGTCAACCCAAAGCCATCTTTGGGACACATATTGACGCAAGTGTCATAGATATAGTCCATTGCGAAAAATGTAACATTTCGATGCTTGCAGAGTATGAAATCGCATAATGGAGTGTAAGTGTAACGGTAATAGTTAGTGTCGATATAGTTTGTGTCGGTGTGTGACTGAGCAACCAGTATATGACTGGAATACAGAAGTGCAATGGTTGCAATTAAGATGAATTTAATTCTGTTCATGGTTTGGTGATTTTTGGTTATTCGTTAGGGGTAATTTCATCGTCTGTTTTTCCGGAAGAATCCTGTTGTCTTAGGCACACGAACGAAAACGGACAGGTTCGGATGCTTATGGTGTATGATGTATGGTGAATGCCCATTGTTTTTTTTTCTGGCGGAAGGGATCCCGAATAAACCGACGAGTTTTCCATATATACTCTGTACATTCGGAAATGGTTGCATGCGCTGTTGGTCAACCAGACAAACATCTTGTTCGCAATCGTGCCGGATGCACGGTAGGTTGTGCCTGCGGTTTTTGTTACCGACAATGGCATGGTTTGGCATCCCGGACAGTAACTGTCCAAATCTGGCCGCAGTGACCCTTGCCACAAGAGAGTCGGGAAATTGCGACAGTCGAATTCTGTTGCGGTTCCGATATCTGCTTGTCGGTGTATAATTGTGAATGAGCTGTCGTTGTCATTGTATGCCACATCGGCAATCGGAGCCTCGTGGTTTTCTCTTACAGAGTAGCGTCGTTGCATGTGAAGAGCGTGGGAAGTGTCCACTGTGTAGGTGTTGATGAAAAAGGCTGTGTCTTGGTGATAGACCGACACGAAATTGTTGCCGCCGACCCACTGCAGCAATATGCGCCCATTGGCTGATCTTCCTCCACCGTAGTAATAAGTTGTAAAAAGTGTATTATCAATGTCGAAACTGTCTTTATCTAATACTCGCAGATATAGCGGTGCTTTGTAAGGGTTAAGCCCCCCTTTCCTGCTTACGGTGACAACATTGCTGTCGAGCACGGCGACATCGTCGAAGTGTTCATCGGTGGTCAGCCTTACAGTGCAAATGCTGTCGTCGCGGACATCCACTATCGAGCTGCGGTTGAGGGTAGATTCGGGGCATACATACGTTGCAATGAGTAATACATGTTTAACGCCATTGTCGCTGTAGAACACGCGGATTCGCCGTATGTCGGTCAGTGATGTGTCGGCACCTGTATATAAACTGTACATGTTGACTGTGGCATAATTTGTTGGCACCATTCTCACATAGCCATAGAAGCCGCGTCCGTTTGGCTCGTCGCCGCAGAAGTATATTGTGTCGCCCGTAATCGTGAAGTCTTTCACATCGTAGCCGCTGATGTTGATTGTGCGGTATTTGCCGTTGCCGATTGGCAGTGGATTGTCGTATTGCCACGAGAACAGGAATTTTCCGCTTCGGTCGCCTGTCTTCATGTAGTGTACCTGGCTGTTGTCGGATGGGTTGAACCGTGTGATGGTGCCTGTGCAGGAGTCGGCACAAACATAAATGCCTGGTTGCGCAAAGGCGTCAATGGCTGACAACAGTATGACGGCCAAAAACATGCAAAAACCCGAATACTGCAATATGTGCCTCAATTTGTTGGTTTTCATATTGTTTTGTTTAAAAGTGAGTATTGTCACTTGCAAAGATAAATAATTCGGTTTATTTGTGCAACATATTGTGATATATTTTTTTGCATTATTGTAATCAAAATTTGTCGGCTTTTTGTCTTTGTGACGAAAGCAGGCAATAATCATCATACCGTTGCGTTATTGTTTGTGGATTATAAACAGATGCGTAACGAGCCAAAGATTCTATAATGAATAAATTATTTGTTTGGACATTGGCCGCGCTGCTTTTGGCGGGATGCGGTGGGCAATCGAAGAATATGAACGGGAAGCGAGGCTCCTCCGGCAAGACTTTGGAACTTATGGTTGTGGCCGACAAGTCGGTCTGCGGCGGCGATGTAAAGGCTTTGATTGATACACTGTTCGGCAGTTTTCAACCGTGCCTTCCACAACCTGAAAAAAGGTTCGACATTGTGTATATTCCCAAGTCATCGTTCGAGAGTGTTGAGATGTTTCGTGTTCACCGAAACGTTTTGCTGCTTGACATCAACCCGCAAAACAGCAACAAGGTCTATCATCACAAGGACAAATACGCTGTACCGCAGGTTATTTTCGACATCGCTGCCCGAGATTTCCGCTCGCTCGACTCGCTGCTTCATGCTTATGAACCCACGATTGTGACCGAGATGTACGAAGCCGAGCACAAGCGAGTTTGGAAAGCGTACGAAACCGAGGAGGGTTTCGAACTGGAGGCAAAGCTGAAGGAAAAACTTGGTCTGGGTCTGAAACTGTCGCAAAATTATGTAGCGGCAAGTCTGACGAAAGACTTCGGTTGGGTTCGCATTGAGGCGAAGGATTTTGGTATGGGTATCATTATTAAGAAGTTCGACTATAAGGACAAAGGCCAGTTTGATGGCGAGCGTCTTCTCGACACTATCGACAGCGTGTTGTGCAGCATTCCAGGCCCGTCGGAGGGAAGTTATATGGGTATAGAGCGCCGGCGCGATGAAGCGAGCGGTGACTATCTTATGGAAATCAGCAGCCGCCCTGTCCCTTTCCCGACAGGGGGCTATTGTGTTGAAACCCGCGGCTGCTGGCGCCTGTATGGAAACTTTATGGGTGGCCCGTTTGTAAACTATGCTGTTCTCTCTCCCGACAACAGGCAGATTATTATGCTGACTGGCTATGTCTACTGTCCCCGCAATAAACCCTATACAAAACGCGACCTGCTCATGCAGCTCGAAAGTGTCTGCTACAGTTTGGAATTTCAAGACTGATTGCAAGCAAACCACTGCATAACACTTGACACAAAGGTTCATATTACGTGTATTGTTTTTAACCGCCGTCATGGTAACGCCATCGTGGCTTGTGGCACAACATCGTTTTCTGTCCCACAGCGAGCTTTCGCTCGAATTTGGCGGTATGAGTTACATGGGCGACCTTAACAACCAGCATCTTTTTGCGAAGCCCTGTTTTGGATATGGAGGCGGTCTCCGATATTGTTTCGACGACCGATGGGCACTTAAGGTGGGTGGCGCCTATGGCCATGTCGAGGGCGGCAATCCAGATGCCATTGCGATGCGCAACCTCAGTTTCCGCTCTCATGTTTGGGAAGCCACCGCACGTGCAGAATTCAATTTCCTCCCTTACGGATATACCGAGGTTCAGTGGCGTTTTACACCGTTTATCTATGCGGGCATTGGATTGATGGGCTTCAATCCGAAGGCTCAATACACTAATCCGTTGACTAACGAAACCGAGTGGGTTGAACTGCGTCCGCTTTGTACTGAAGGACAGGGTACGCCACAATACGAGAACCGCACCCCCTATTCCCTTCTGCAAGTTGTTATACCTTTCGGAATGGGCTTTCGTGTAAGCCCTAACCGTTATTTGCAGATTTTGGCGGAATATGGTGTCAGAAAAACGTTTACCGATTATCTTGACGACGTGAGCACCACATACGTGGGCAGCGACCTGCTACGCACTACCGATGGCGGCGAGATGGCTGCAATCATGGCCGACCGAAGCGCCGAGGTCGCTGGCGGCAAATCGAACGCTCCCGGCATTAAGCGCGGCGACGACTCGCTCAAAGACTGGTATGTCTATATGAATGTATCGGTAAGCATAAGCCTCGATTTCCTTATGGGATGGATGTTCCCAAAGCGATGCAACTTCAATAATTAGAAATCAAAACAAAACGCCGTCGGGCGTAGAGCAAATTTTCAGCAAAAATGACAGTATTGGACCCCAACAACATTCCGCAACATGTTGCTGTGATTATGGATGGCAACGGGCGCTGGGCACAGCAAAAAAAACAGCGTCGCATTTTCGGACATCAACATGCTCTGCAAGCTGTGCGCGACACGGTCGAGGCTGCTGTCGAGACCGGTATCAAGTATCTAACGCTATACACTTTCAGCACCGAAAACTGGAATCGTCCCAAAGAGGAAGTTGATGGCCTTATGACACTTTTGGTGAAAGCCATACACGACGAGACCCCTACATTGCAAAAAAACAATGTAAGGCTCGCTGCAATAGGCGATTTTTCTCGACTGCCCGACGATGCACGCAAGCGTCTGCTCGCCTGTATAGAACAAACTGCCAGCAACACGGCAATGACTCTTACTTTGGCCCTAAGCTACAGTTCGCGATGGGAAATTGTCGAGGCGGTAAAAAAAATAGTGGCGGAGGGCATCTCCGCCGACGGGATTGACGATACGGTCGTGTGTCGGCATCTCGCAACCTCCGGTTATCCGGATCCAGACTTGCTAATTCGCACTGGCGGCGAGCTCCGCGTCAGCAATTTTCTCCTCTGGCAAATGGCCTATACCGAGTTCTTTTTCACCGACATATTGTGGCCTGATTTCAGAAAAGAAGACTTTCGCGCTGCACTTCTCGACTATCAGCAGCGTAAACGCAGGTTTGGGAAAGTGTGAGTTTTTTTTGCAATCATACAATAATGCAGCTTTTTTTGTGTTATTAGTTAGTTGAAAGTGTATATACATGTGTTTGCGGACGATGAAACAAACTCCAAATCTGCATTGATGAACCCACGATATAGTCCCCTGTTTTATTCCTTGTGTGCATTTCTGCTGGTGTCTTTTTGCGTCAAGGCACAGGATGTTCGGCGCGAATTTGACATTGACTACCTTACTCCTAAGGAATACGAAATCGGCGGTATCACATTTTCCGGCGCTGAGCGTCTTGACCATCGTATGGTGCTTATGGTTGCCGGCATGCAGGTGGGAGATCGTGTAAAAGTGCCAGGCGACAAGTTTGCCACAGCTATTGACAATCTGTGGAAGCAAGGACTGTTTGAAGATGTAAAAATACGTGTAACCAAAATCGAGATGGGTAAGGTGTTTCTCGAATTCGAACTGAAAGGCCGGCCCAAACTCGAAAAATTTCGTTTCAACGGCGTTAAGAAAGGTGATGCCGATAAACTGCGCGATGAGATGAAAATCGCTGTCGGCGACATCGTTACGGAAAACCTGCTCACCACAACAAAAAACAAAATCATAAGCTACTATTCCGACAAGGGCTACACCAACGTTCAGGTCGAGACCGAGATGATAGCCGACACTGTGGGTGGCAAGAAAGACCGCGTGGTGGTGGTCTATAATGTGGATCGCGGCAAGCAGGTGAAAATTGACCGCATCACCATAACAGGCAATGACGGCATCAAAACGGGCAAGCTGCTGCGCAAGATGAAAAAAACCCATGATGTCAACTATTGGAAAAAATTCTATTTCTGGACATCCGGTTTCTGGAAAAAGTCCAAATACATCGATGCCGACTTTCAGGAGGATCTCAACAACATTATCGACTATTACAACAATCAGGGCTATCGTGATGCCCGCATAGAGTGGGATACGGTTTACCCTGTTTCTATGGACTCGCTCGACGTGAGCGAAAAGAAACGTGCCAAACAGGAACGCGTACGTGTCGACATGAAAATCTTCGAGGGTCATAAATACTTTTTCCGAAACATTACATTCTCGGGCAATACAATCTACAGTTCAGAGGAACTGCAAAAGCACTTGCGCATACAAAAGGGCGACCCATACAACAAGTCAACACTCGAAACCAATCTCAACTACAACCCTGCGGGAACCGACATCTCTTCTATGTATCTTGACAATGGCTACCTTTTCTTTAAGGCGAATCCGGTCGAGGTGGCAGTTGAGAACGACTCAATAGATATAGAAATAAGAATCTACGAGGGCGAACAGGCCCGTATCCGTAATGTTTGGATAGAGGGAAACACAATAACCAACGACAAAATCATCATGCGCGAGCTTCACACTCGGCCAGGCGACCTCTTCAGCCGTGATGCTGTGATGCGAAGCCGCCGCGAGCTTGTCACGCTCGGGTATTTCAAAGAGCAGTCTATCATTCCTGAACCCAGACCTAATCCCAAGGATGGTACCGTCGACATCGTCTATAAGGTCGAGGAAGGCAGCACCAGCCAGCTGCAACTGCAGGGTGGTTATGGCAGCGGCATGATTATCGGTCAGATCGGTGTCACTCTTAACAACTTCTCGGCCCGTAACATATTCAAAAAGGAGGCATGGGCTCCGCTGCCTGCCGGCGACGGTCAGAAGCTTTCGATCAATGCTGTGACAAACGGTAAATACTATTACGCAATCAGTGGTTCGTTCACTGAGCCTTGGCTTGGAGGAAAATCGCCGCAGGCACTTACCTTATCAGTCTATCACAATCTCTATTCCAACGGTCTGCTATACGACAAGGGTCAGTCGGGGTTCTACAGTCTGCGCATAACTGGCGGTAGCATCTCGCTCACCAAACGACTCAAATGGCCCGACGATTATTTCATACTCTCTCATGGCCTTACCTACAAATACTACAACCTTAACAACTATCGCGGCCTCAACAGCGATCTTTTCACCGACGGTGTAGCCCACGACATATCCTACGGCGTGACTTTGAGCCGAAACTCTCTTGATTCGCCCATATATCCTCGCAGCGGCTCGGAAGTGTCGATATCCGGATACATCACTCCGCCCTATTCAGCCTTCAACCGTAAGGATTACTCGTCAATGACCGCACAAGAGAAGTACAAGTTTGTGGAATACTATAAGGTTAATATCCGCGGTTCTTGGATGATGAACATTGTTGGTGACCTGGTTCTCAACGCACGGTTGCGTTTCGGTTGGATGGGCTATTTCAACAAAGACATCGGACTCTCGCCCTTCGGACGCTATTATGTCGGTGGCGACGGTCTTTCAAACTGGATGATTGACGGTCGCGAGGTGATTCCGCTTCGCGGCTACGAGAACAACTCCATCAGTCCGTCAAACGGCGGCTCTATATTCGACCGCTATACTATCGAGCTGCGCCATCCCATCATCGAAAGCCCAAGTGCAACAATTTATGTGCTGGGATTCCTCGAAGGCGGCAACTGTTGGGACAACATAAAGAGTTTCCAACCTTTCAAGATGTACAATTCGGCCGGTGTCGGTGTCAGGCTCTTTATGCCCATGTTCGGACTGATAGGTGTAGACTGGGGATACGGCTTTGATGGCAGAAATGGCAGTTCAAACATCGGTGGCTCTCACTTCCATTTCTCCATAGGTCAAAGTCTTGATTAGATACACATTCTGATTACTGTATAACGAAATAATTTTGTCCTTTGAAACTCAAGTCTGCTATATTGTTTGTGCTGTGCCTGTATGCGTGCTGTTGCAATGCGCAAAAGTATGCGTGCTTCGACTCTGAGTTTGTTCTGTCAAGCGTTCCCGACTACAAGCAGGCTCAGCAACGTCTCGACCAGTATGCCATTGATTGGCAAAAAGAGCTTGAGGCCAAGCAGCAGGAACTCGAAAGTCTCCGCAATGCCTTTCAGCAGGAAGCCTATCTGTTGCCAGAAAACTTGAAGAGGCGTCGGCTCGAAGACCTCAGGTCAAAAGAGGAAGAGGTGAAAAACCTGCAACGCGAGCGATTCGGTGTGGGTGGCGACCTCGACAAAAAACGGGCAGAGCTTATTAAACCAGTCCAGGACCGTGTCTACAATGCCCTCCAGCGTATAGCTACCGAAAAAGGCTATGCTTTCATTTTCGACAAGGCTGGCAATTCATCGCTTGCTTACGTGAACCCCAAATATGATGTGAGCTCTCAAGTTCTTGAGATGCTTGGCGTAACCGGCGCTTCAGCTCAGGGCGACAAGGCCGATTCGGGCAAAGACACTGGCGGAAAATCATCGCCAAAGGTATCGTCCAAAGACGGTGGCGACAAGAATTCACCCCGCGAAACCAAACAGGGAGCCGGAGCCAGCAGGATGAAACGATAGCCGGCTACCTCGCCACTTACGAATAAAGTTGTATATTTGCAGTCTGCCGAAACAAGATAATCTATACTTAACTATAATAGAATCAACAATTCATATTCGTTCATCTTTTACATGTAATAATTTAATTCTACCCCAATGAAAAAGACTTTAATCGCACTGTTTGTAGCAATGGTATCGTTATGCGGCACTTCTATGGCGCAGAAAACCATAAAGCTCGGTCACATCAATTCGTCCGATTTGATGCAGATTATGCCGGGTCGCGAAGAGGCTCAGGCTACATTGCAGAAAGATGTTGATGAGTTGCAGGCTACCTTGAAAAATATGCAGAACGAGCTGGAACAGAAATATAACGACTACGTCGGAAAAAAGGATCAGTTGTCAGACCTCATTCGCCAGACCAAGGAGCGCGAACTGCAGGATATGGGCAATCGTATACAAGAGTTTCAGGAAACCGCCGAGAAAAAACTTCAGGATCGTCAGCAGGAAGTTCTGAAGCCTATTATTGACAGGGCAAGGAAAGCCATCGAGGAGGTGGCCAAGGAAAACGGCTACACCTATATTTTTGACACCAGTGTGGGTGCCTTGCTTTATCAGCAGGACAGCGACGACATTTTGCCGCTCGTCAAGAAGAAAATCGGTATATGAGAAAACGTAGAAAAGGCGGACAAAAATGTCCGTCTTTTTTTATGTTGTCCAAAACAAAAGCGACCTCGCACCACGAGGTCGCTTTCACCTTTGATTCGTAATGTCTCTACGTTCTTTTATTTGTCGAGCTCTTGCTGACGCAGATGCTGAACATAGATGGCATGGAGCTTGCGCTCGCGTGCTACCACAGAAGGCTTTGTGAACTGCTGGCGACGACGGAGCTCTTTCACTGCTCCGGTCTTGTCAAATTTTCTCTTGAGTTTTTTCAGCGCCCTTTCGATGTTGTCGCCTTCTTTGATTGGAACTACGATCATTGTAAATACCTCTTTCTTGTTAAAGGGTTAATAAAAATGTTTATTAAGACTCGGTTGTCTTCATTTGTTAGAATTTGAAGTGACCCTGTGCCGCTGCATCCGACAGGGCAGCGAGAACTCCTTTTTTGTTGATGATACGCATTCCCTTGGCCGACACTTTCAGCGTTATCCACATGTCCTCCTCCGGAATATAGAATTTCTTTGTCTGAAGGTTGGGCGCGAACGTGCGTTTGGTGTGTATGCGCGAGTGCGACACATTGTTACCAACAATAACTTTCTTTCCTGTAATTTCACAAATCTTTGACATAATGTATAATTTTTTTTGTTTGTTTTCGTTTTATAGTATCTGGCACGTGTAATTTTCGTGAAAACGGATTGCAAAAGTCGCATTTTTTTTCAAAACAGCAAAACTTTAAGTCACAGCGTAAAGACATTTAACACTTTTTTAACATTTCGATTATTATAAAATTCATGAAATCAATTTGCTGGCTACAAGAATATATAACGTTTTAACATTGTTTTATCAGGCACTTACACGGTCAAAAAGTTTTACACCGTTTTTGAAACGAGCTTTTTTAATGTTGTTTTCGGTAAATATCATAAACTGTAATATCGAATTAAATTTAATATTATGATAGGAGTTAACAAAGTTATTCTAATTGGAAATCTTGGAAAGGATCCCGATGTGGTTACTTTCCCGTGTGAAATGCGGGCCGATGGCTCTACAACTGTCAAAAAAGCCTCATTCCCTCTTGCAACCACGGAGCTTCACAAAAACCGCGATGGCGAGAAAATTGAAGTCACAGAGTGGCATAATGTTGTTTGTTGGCGTGCCCTTGCCGATATTGCCGAAAAGATTCTCCACAAGCGCACCCAACTTTATGTTGAAGGACATCTACAAACACGCTCGTGGGAAGACAAGGACCATAACAAACGCTACATAACCGAGGTTGTGGCTGACAATTTTGTGGTCATAGGCAACCGTCAGCGTACCGAAGAAAGCCAGCAGGCTGTAACCAACGACCCGCTTGCATCTATACTGAACGAAAACACGGAGCCAATGACTGATTTCCCCTTCTGACCGCTTTCCAGTGAAACGGTCTTACGAGACACGTGGTCGTGAAAAAAACTACGGCCACGTTTTTTTGAATAAAAAATGCTGTTCCATTTTATGGGGTTCGTCTCTCAATGTGGTTAAATGGTTTAATGCATAAGCGGTTGATAACCGATTACAAAACAGAAATTTAAAAAACAATATAGTTGGATGGTTGTCTGCTCTTTTTGACCCATGCGTAGATTTTTTGTTACTATATTGTTACTGTGTGCAACAAAATTAATCTATGCGCAGTTTGAGCTGTCTCCGCTTTCTGCACGATGCGTGGCCATGGGGGGGGCAAGTGTTGCCCTGCATGACTTCTCTGGCGGCAATGTCAATCCGGCATCCTACGGATGGTCTGCTCGTTGGAGTGTGTCCATTGACTACAGGCAGTTGCTTGCATTAAAGGGCATGTCCTACAAAAGCGTTTCCATGGGTCTACCAACAGGCAAAATCGGCTCTGCTGCACTCATCTATACGCATTTTGGCGACCGCACTTATAGTGAGCAGTCCGTCTCTGTGCAGTATGGCATTAGGGTGGGTAGGCACGTGTCGGTCGGTGCGGGTGTATATTATCTCCATAGCGGCACGGATGATGGACATTACGAAACATTCAACAGCGCTACCGGCAGTGTGGGTGTTCAGTATTGTCCCAATGAGAAGTTGTCTTTCGGCGCTACCGTCTACAACCCCTTTTTCGTTAGGCGCGATGCTGTCTATCGCATTCCCGTTCAGCTTAACGTTGGTGCTGCTTACCGACCGCTGAAGTCTTTTCTCGTGACAGTTGAGTTCGAAAAAAATGTCTATGACCCTATGCGTGTCCGTCTCGGTGCAGAATACCGTTTCTTCGAACGTTTGCTGCTTCAGGCCGGATTTGCCACATCGCCCATAGTCTACAGTATAGGTGTTGGCTATTGCTATTCACATTTATCTGCCAACATATGTGTTGCGTTGCACCAGCATACGGGGGTAACGCCTGGTGTTACGCTGTGCTACTCTTTTTGATGAGTGACGGGTGGATCATAAAGCTCATTTCGTTGCTGTGCATGTCTTGTCTTGCAATTGGTGTCCGTTCACAGTCGATAGATAATGCGTTAGAGCGATTTATTGAGCAAGAGGCCGATGAGGAGGCGGTAGACGAATTGATGGACGAATATTGTGATATGCAAGACAGGCGGGTCTCTCTAAACGACAGCGCGTCTTATATTCCGGAGTGGATTCTCTCCCAGTTTCAGCGCGACATAATACGTGCGTATATCAAACAGCACGGTTATATTCTCTCGTGGGAAGAACTGCATTTGGTCAATGGCCTTGACAGTACGGTGGTTGCTGCACTTCAGCAATATTGCACTCTGGAAAAGCCCTCGGTTGGGCCACCGTCGCTGAAACAAATGATAAAAAACGGACGCCACAATATTGTATCTGGACTTTCGACAACATTCGAACAGGCACGAGGTTACAAGGAAAATGTGTATGAAGGGAAGCCATATCGCCTCTATGGACGATACCGCTTCAATTACAAGGACTATATAAGTCTTCAAATCTCGGCCGAGAAAGATGCCGGCGAAGGGTTTTTCTACGGTTCACGTAAGCAAGGTTTTGACCTTTATAGCGGACATCTTATGGTCGGAAATATCGGACACCTTAAAAATGCAGTTATCGGTCGATATCGTCTCCAGTTTGGTCAGGGATTAACGCTTTGGTCGGGTAGTAGGGGATTCCTTGGCTGGAATGCATCTGGCATGCGTTTCGGTCGTGGTATCTGCGCGGCATCTCCTTTCACTGAGAGCGACTATATGCAAGGTACTGCTGCAACCGTAAGCCTGCCATACGGTTTCGAACTCACTGCATTTTACTCGTATGCTCGACGTGATGCCACGTTCGATTCGATTGAAGCACTTGCACGCACTGTCAGCACTTCGGGATATCATCGCTCAGAGTCCGAAATAGCAAAACGCGGCACTCTTGGCGAACACCTTTATGGCGGCAACTTGCAGTGGAACCGTCAATCACTTCATGTGGGTATGACGTTTTATCGCACTGTATTCGCTATTCCCTTAATTCCAAAGTCGAATGCATACAACGCTTATGCTTTTCGCGGACGTTTTAACTCCAATGCTGGTGTGGATTTCACCTACCGTTGGCGAAGACTGCTTTTTTACGGTGAAGGCTCGGTTTCGCAGGGTGGTGGACTTGCGGGTTTGTTGGGAATTGATTGTATGATCAGTGCCGACCACATGCTCTCAGTAATCTATCGCAACTATTCGGTGAACCACCACAACCTGCACACTGCCTCTTGGGGACACTCCTCGCAGCCGCAAAACGAGTCTGGTCTTCGCATTGCACTCCATTCGCGCATGCCATTACGTTTGGATCTCATGGTACAGAGTGATTTTTATCGCCATCCATATATGCGCTATGGCTGCTATTCGCCATCTTCCGGGGGTGATGTGCGTACCGAACTATCCCGACAATTTGCCATGTCGCACGCCAACCGCCAAACGGTTGTTTTGCGTCTGAACCATCGCTACAGCCTCTTTATGCGTAATGATAGCAAGGCATCGTCCAGCGAGTACTTTGTCGACACATACCACCGGCACCTGCTTTATGGCGATGTGTCGTGGCAGTCCCCGAACTTCACTCTCCGCACACGTGTGGGATATTCGTCGTTCAAGGGCGACAACGGTGAACGGACGCAGGGAGTTGTATTGCTTCAGGATTTCACGGCTTTGTTTGGCGCATTCAATGTCGGTGGACGAATCGCACTGTTCGATGTTGGAAGCTACGACGCAAGACTTTATGTTGCCGAGAGGGGGTTGGAATACGATAATGGTGGCACCGCTCTCTATGGCAAAGGTATTCGGTTTTACCTTATTGCCCGTTACACGCTGAAGGATCGCATCTTCTTTGCGCTCAAGTATTCTGTGTTAGCGTATGCCGACAGCGAAACCATAGGTAGTGGCTATGAACTAATTCAAGCTTCCCATCGTCAGCAACTTCGGCTACAGTTAAGGTTCAAATGGTGAAAAAAAAGTAATTTTGCACTGATTTTAGTACTTGTTATTGAAAACTTAATACTGTATGGAACCTATAAAATGCGAAATGTGTGGCAGTAACGACATCGTAAAAAGCGATGGTCTTTATGTGTGTCGGCATTGCGGAACGAAGTATACCGTCGAAGAAGCAAGAAACCTTTTCTACGCATCAGAGACCGCTAAGCTCGAAAACCTCTACTCACTTGCGCGTCGCCATGCCGATACTAAAGACTACAATAGCGCCAGACAGTATTATAAGGAAATTCTGCTCATTGACGCCAATAATTGGGAACCGATTTTCTTTGCCTCTTACTACACTGTTTGTTGTAGCAACTACAATTCTATCGACAAGAACCTGAAGGATTTTGTCAATATGTTTCCACATGTTCTTGATGCGATTACTGACGAGTCGTGTGAGGGAAATCTGAGGCAAGTCGCCGATAAAACGTCCTTGCTTGCGTCTCTTCTGTTCAACAGTTTCGCTAATACGTACAACGACCCTGCGGTCAACAAGTACTACACTGCCGAAAGACTTGAATTTAATGACCATTATCTGACTGTCGATGCTCATGTTCTCGCCGATATGTTATACAACCTTGGAGACTCTATCGATGCTCGTTGGCAAGGAATGTTCAAATCCATCGTATGCCGTCTTTGGGATCAGGCAAATCTATACTCTCGTGAAGGTGGCTGTAACCGCAGTAAGATAGCACACTATGAAAAAAAAATCGCTTTGTATGATTGTACCGATCTGGTGCGAAATAAAATCATCGCAGATAAGGAACATGAAATCCTACAAAATGAAATCAAGCGAAAGAAAAATGATACACGGGCACAAATCATCATGTACGTCATAATGACACTTGCATTCTTCCTTCTTATGTGGACGTGTAACAGATGTTTATCATAGAGTCACTCTTAAACCTGAATATGTTCTGCATCAATGATATGTCTCATCGTTGCAGTAAAGCAAAGTTTTCGCAATTTGTAACTCAGGCTTGAGTTAGTACTGTTTCGGTGGATACATGTCTGTGTCAAGGCGGATTAGTCTTGTTTCGTGCTGGTTGCTTGCGTATGTTCTATGCGGATTTGTAATTTCCATATCGTAAAGATGTCTACCTCACGGTGTGCGTGTTGATTCTTCAGTTTCACAAATCCTTTGCTTTGACGAGTAATATAATATGATAAACAAATGTATTTCAATTTAATGCTTCGTTATCAACAGTTATTGTTGGAATCTGGCGTAAAAAAAAGGCTGTATACAACTAATTTTTCATGCCAGAGTCGGGGTAAATAGGTCCTCAACAGAAGTGATGTAAAATTTTTTTTCGAGTTTAATAAGCTGTAAACCAGTGTAGATTATGTTGGCGGAGGCTCTTTTCCGAAAAAAAATATTTGTCAGTTTAAGAAAAGGTTGTATTTTTGCACTCGCTTTCGCCTGGAGGACGGGTGTTGAAAAAGGGAGCGACAGTACGTTGAAATTTTTTGGAAACATGAGATAGCGTGTGTCAGGGGTCTCATACAATAGGTATGGGGTTC
>CAJONE010000030.1 GCA_905235855.1 uncultured Bacteroidales bacterium | reverse complement strand
GTTTTGCAGAGGGGCGGACCTTCGAGCTGCCGGCAATAACGTTCACTTCGAGATACGTAGACTCGTGCACAACGCTGGCGGTGGAGACGGCGCTGCGACTCAATGCAAAACACATATACACGGTTGGCTACGATGGCTACGGCGCGGGTGTCTATTCGGAGAAAGAGATAGCCCTGACGAGGGAAAACAGAGCGATATTCGGCGATGCAAACAGTTTTAGGGGGAAACCGATCGTGTCGCTAACCCCTACGCTATACGGCGAACTGAAGGTGGAATCGCTCTATGGATACCTCTCGAAAGAGGAAAAAAATAGAAAATGAGACAAAACGAAAATTGGATCTGAACTTGAAAATGAACAAGAAAATAGCTTTTTTCCTTCCGGTAAGAAGGGGTAGCGAGAGGGTGAGAGACAAAAACACGCGCCCCTTTGCGGGGAACGAGGACGGGCTTTTGGGCAACAAGATTGCGCAACTGGTGGGCTGCCATCGAATAGACGAAATCATTGTGAGCACAAACGACCCTGACTGCATCGGTGTGGCAATGAAATTTAGCGATGCCCGCATTCGTGTCGATCGGCGTCCGGAGCGGCTCTGCACGAGCGAGACGAACCTTCAGGACCTCATAGCCTACGTGCCGTCGGTTAGCGAGGCGGATGTGCTGGTTTGGGGACACGTGACGACACCGTTTGCGGATGCGGAATGCTACGACTACGCGGTCGACCAATACCTTGCCGCACTGGACAAGGGTTTCGACTCGCTGATAGGTGTGCGCGAGGTGCATAACTTTTTTCTCGACAAAACAGGCCGCATCATCAACAACAGCAGCCCTCTCGCCTGGCCACGGACTCAGGATCTCGATCCGCTCTATGAGGTGAACCACACGGTGTTTATAGCCGGAAGAGAGATATATGAGAAAAAACGCAACCGCACAGGCGACCACCCCTACCTGCACACGATGTCGCCGCTTGAGTCGTTCGACATCGACTGGGAGGACGATTTCGCAATGGCGGAAATGATGGCCAACGGCATACGGAACTTGGGGGGCTAAGAAGAAACGAGGGTCGCAAACATGTTGTTAATGAAAAAAAATATAGCATGAAAGTTGTTACATTTGGGGAGATAATGCTCAAACTCTCGCCGGCATCATACCAACGGCTGAGTCAGGCCAACCAGATGATGGTGGAGTATGCGGGTGCAGAGGCGAACGTGGCGGTCTCCTTGGCCAACTATGGGATAGAGACGACATACGTCAGCCGGCTGCCGCAAAACGCATTAGGCGACGCGGCCATAAACACACTGCGGCATTATGGAGTCGGCATCGACAACGTGTGCCGCGGCGGAGAACGGATTGGCATCTATTTCGTAGAGAAGGGGGCAGCGCAACGCCCCTCGAAAGTCATCTACGACCGCACGAATTCGGCCATCGCCTGTTCGGTGCCAGACGACTTCGACTGGGAACACATTCTCGACGGAGCCGACTGGTTTCATTTCACGGGCATAACGCCGGCCCTGAGCGACACGCTCGCACAGGCCTGCCTTGAAGCCTGCGAGACTGCCAGACGAAAGGGAGTGACGGTAAGCTGCGACTTGAACTATCGCAAGAAACTATGGAGCAATGAGAAAGCAGGTAAGGTGATGGAAAATCTGTGCCAACACGTCGACGTGTGCATAGCCAACGAGGAGGATGCGCAAGCGGTATTTGGCATAATGGCGCCGAAGAGCGACGCAAGCCGCGGCCTAATCGACGCGGAGGGTTACAAAAGCGTGGCGCGGCAGCTGGCAGCCCGATTCGCGTTCAAGCATGTGGCCATCACGCTGCGCGAGTCGATTTCGGCCAGTGACAACATCTGGTGGGCGATACTCTTCGACGGACACGAGTTCTACAACACCCGCAAATACAACATCCATTTAGTCGACCGCATCGGCGGAGGTGACGCATTCGGCGCGGGGCTTATCTACGGCCTGCTCACACTCGGCTCACCACAGGAGACAATAGATTTCGCGACAGCGGCCAGCTGCCTGAAACAGACTATCGAGGGCGACTTCAACCAGGTCTCGGTACAGGAGGTGCTCGACCTCATGCATAATGGGGGGGCAGGCCGGATTGTACGCTAAACCGTTCGACAATTCAAGTCAGACAAACGAATCGCACCCACCTGAAGTGGCAAAACCAAAAAACAAGAACATAACCAGTGGCGACGGTAAACTGTGCGTCGCCTACAGCGATGTGAACCAGGTGTGCATAGCGGCATCGAATTATCCGCTGCTGCAGTATCTGCTGCTGTTCGACCTATCGACAATCACGTCGCACACATGCTATTTCACGGGCTATGCCGTAGGACGCGAAACAAGCTGGCATCTGCCAGCAGTCCACATACCGCTTGTGCTGAGCGGCAAACGCATCGACCCGCGTCGCTGGCTCTATAAGTTTTCTTTGCATTTCTACAAGTACCGGTACCCATTCCTGCGGGAAGCAGAGCTGTATGCTTTGGACAACGCATTCGCATCGCCACTTATCGGTCGCAGGCCATACTCACTCCTCTCCGACGGCCCACTGTGCCTCACCAACAACATGCAACCCCACAGCACCGAGTATATCAAACAACTCCGCAAACGCCACAGCCTGTCCGGATTGATAGAACGGATGCTATTCGGTCCCGTGTCGGTCGGCTCGCTCGGCAACAACAGCCAGTGCGTCAGGATTTATATGACCGAAAGAAACGAAAGCTTTGTTCTACAAGGCAAGAGCCTACACGTGCAATCGCTACAGGAACTATGGGACACGTCGTGCGAAGAGAAACGCGAATTTGTCAAAAAAGTGTTTGGAATCACCGACACAGACGTGGCAAAACTCAATAGCAAGAGAATGATATTTCTCACCCAACCCATCGTGAAAGACTGCGGGCTGAGCGAGCAAGAATATGTGGGACTGCTGCGACGCATATTCGGCAACTACGACACGTCGCAACTGCTTATAAAACTGCACCCACGCGACAATTTTGACTACAGCTCCCATTTTCCGGATATCGCCGTCTATTCCAAGACTGTCAATATGCAGCTGCTCGCCCTGCTGGGCGTTGCTTTCGAACGTGCGATAACCATTTGCTCGTCGTCGGTCGGCTCGTTTTCCGCCAACACCGAGGTGGACTGGTACGGACCCGACATTCATCCCCAAATAAAAGCATTCTTCGGCGAGGCCACCCCACCCGTCAAAAACGTGAACACCCCTACCCTACGCGACTTGTGACACTTTGCCCGAAACACATGCATCGCGACAAAAAAGCGAACGTCACCTCGCGCACAACATCTTGTTCGCACAATCGGGCATAAAATGCGTATCTTTGCAGTCTCAAAACACAAACCCGAAGTTATGGCACCACTTGCTGAAATACTGCGTCCGCAGACGCTCGACGAATACGTTGGCCAAAGCCATCTCGTTGGTCACGGAGCGGTGTTGCGCACACTTATCGAGAGCGGGCGTATCCCGTCGATGATTTTCTGGGGGCCACCGGGCACGGGCAAAACGACCCTTGCGGGTATCATAGCCAACCAGCTTCACCGGCCATTTCATACACTCAGTGCCATCAGCAGCGGCGTAAAAGAGGTGCGCGAAGTTATAGACAAAGCCCAGAAAGAGGACGGTTCGATACTTTTTATCGACGAGATTCACCGTTTCAACAAAAGCCAGCAGGATTCGCTGCTCGGCGCCGTCGAGAAAGGTGTAATCACACTGATCGGCGCCACCACCGAGAACCCGTCGTTCGAAGTAATCTCGGCATTGCTTTCGCGCTGTCAGGTGTATGTGCTGAAAGACTTTGGCGAGGCGGAAATGAACCAGCTGCTCGACCGTGCGGTGGCTCATTTGGCCGCCAACGGGCGGCATATCACGCTCAAAGAGCGCGATGCGCTGATGCGCATCAGCGGCGGCGACGGACGAAAACTGCTCAACGCGCTCGAACTCGTGGTGAGCAAAGACCCCTCGCCGACAGTGGAGATCGACAACCGCCGCGTTACCGAAACCATACAGCAAAACCTCGCCTACTACGACAAAGGCGGCGAGATGCACTACGACATCATCTCGGCCTTCATCAAATCGATGCGCGGCAGCGACCCCAACGGCGCAGTCTATTGGCTCGCCCGCATGATTGAGGGCGGCGAAGACCCCCTCTTCATCGCAAGACGAATGCTCATCTTTGCATCCGAGGACATATCGAACGCCAACCCCAACGCACTGCTGCTGGCCAACGCCTGCTTCGAGGCTGTAAGCAAAATCGGCTATCCCGAATGCCGCATAACGCTCTCGCAGTGTGCCGTATATCTGGCCTGTTCGGTCAAAAGCAATTCAACCTACATGGCCTTGGCCGAGGCTCAAGCCGCCGTGAAGCGATACGGCGACCTGCCGGTGCCTCTCCACATCCGCAACGCTCCCACCAAACTGATGAAGCAGATGGGCTACGGCGACGGCTACAAATACGCCCACGACTATCAAGGCAACTTCGCGCAACAGGAGTACCTGCCGCAAGGACTCGAAGGCACACGTTTCTACACCCCAGGCGAAAACGCCCGCGAAAACGACACCCGACGTCTACTGAATGCCAGATGGGAAGGGAAATACGGATACTGACTTGATAACCGACCGTAAAACATACAAAGAATACGTGCGCCAAGATCTGCTGGCCTACAAGGTCGACCGACTGACCCTTTACAATTACTGGTGGATGGACTGTCTGCGTTTTCAACTGCGGCTGAGGCGTATGGAGTATCTGTACAACACCATGCGCCACAATCCCATACGCCGACTGCGGTGGTTTTTGCTCGAAGTGCTGAACCACAGGCTTGCCACCCGGCTCGGATTCACGATACCCAAGAACGTTTTCGGCCCTGGGCTTTGCATCGTCCACCACGGCACCATTGTTGTAAACCCGTCTGCCCGAGTGGGGAGCAACTGCCGCATCCATCCCTCCACTTCGATTGGCGACTACGGCGGTGTGCCCATCCTCGGCGACTGTGTCTACATAGGTCCCGGCGCCAAACTTTTCGGCCCCATAACCATAGGCGACAATGTAGCCATTGGTGCCAACGCTGTTGTCAACCAATCGTTTGGCAGCAACCTGACAATTGCCGGCATCCCGGCCAAGGTGGTCAGCCGCGTTGGCGCCGTGGAGCAAGGCGTTTTCCCGAACACAATAACCAATTCGGACAACAGCTGCCAGTAAACACGATTTCTCAATTATCAAATTTCAAATTCCCCCGTGGCCGACGCACTACTTTCTGTTGAACACCTATCAAAGTCGTTTGGCGACAAACTGCTTTTCGACGACATCTCGTTTGGCATCAACGCAGGGCAGAAAACAGCCTTGATAGCCCGCAACGGCTACGGCAAGAGTACGCTGCTCAACATACTCACCGGCAGCGTACTGCCCGACGACGGACGTATAGCCTTTGCCGGAGACACCCGTATGGCCTATCTGCCGCAAAACCCCGTAACTGCCCCGCAACTGACGGCGCGAGAGTTTGTATTTTCGGCCACCCCACACGAGAACGAAGACGAATGGGTCTTTGAGCAACGTGCAGAGGAAGTCCTCAGCCGTCTGAAAATCAACAATCTCGACAAAAAACTCGGCCTGATGAGCGGCGGCGAGCAAAAAAAAGTGGCCTTGAGCAGGATTCTCATCGACAACGTTAACTTTCTAATCCTTGACGAACCCACCAACCACCTCGACATCACCATGATCGAGTGGCTTGAGGAGTTTCTCTCAAAGCAGCGTCTGGCCATTCTGCTTGTGAGCCACGACCGCTACTTTATCGACCACGTGTGCGACGACATCATCGAAATCGACAACAGCCGCCTATACCGTTACCACGGCGATTTCGGCTACTATATAGAAAAGAAAGCTGAACGCGAGGCCATGGAGAAAGCCGAGGTGTCGAAAGCCAAAAGCCTCTACCGCACCGAACTGGAATGGATGCGCCGAATGCCGCAGGCGCGCGGAACAAAAGCCAAAGCACGTATCGACGCCTTCTACGACCTTCAGGCCAAAGCCCGCACGCGTTTCGACGAGCAGCGCCCTGAGCTTTCGGTCAGAACCGAGCGCATAGGCGGCAAGATACTGGAATTGTACAACATTACCAAATCACACGACGGACGCTGTCTTATCAACGACTTCTCCTACTGCTTCAAACGAGGCGAGAAAATCGGCATAGTGGGGCCCAACGGCATCGGGAAATCAACATTCCTCAACATCATGACCGAAAGCGAGCGTGCCGACAGCGGACGTGTGGTTGTGGGGCAGACCATTCAGTTTGGCTACTACACGCAAGCCGGCCTTCGCGAAAAAGACGACAAACGGGTTCTCGACATCATCAAAGATGTGGCCGAGTCGATACAACTCGACAGCGGCAAAGAGATGTCGGCCCACCAGTTCTTGTCTTATTTCGGCTTCGACGATACCACACAGTACAACCATTTCGGCAACCTCAGCGGCGGAGAACGCCGCCGTCTCTATCTGCTGAAGGTTCTGATGGCCAATCCCAACTTCCTCATCCTCGACGAACCGACCAACGACCTCGACATCTACACTCTTCAGATTCTCGAACAGTTTCTGCGCGGCTACAAAGGGTGCCTTGTGATTGTGAGCCACGACCGCAGTTTCATGGACCACATTGTCGACCACCTCTTTGTGTTTGAGGAGGGCGGCACGATTCGCGACTACCATAGCAACTATACCGATTATCGCCTTGAGAAAGAGCGCTCCCGCAAGCAGCTGAATGCAGTTCGACGCGAAGAAAAACCGCAATACGAACGCCAGAGGACCGAACGTCGCAGAGCCACCTACAAAGAGCAGAAAGAATACGAAACGCTGACAGCCGAGATTGACACCCTCACCGCCGAACGACAAACGCTCGAACATACGCTTTCGTCTTCCTCCGACACAGACGCCGTACTCGCCGCATCGCAGCGTATAGGCGAAGTCATGGCTCTGTTAGACGAAAAAGAGATGCGCTGGATTGAACTGGACGACATTGTCAACGCGAAATAGGCCGATACCCAAAGCCTATTTGTTTCGACATAGCTGAAATATCAAGGCCGCGAGCAACAGCTCCTACACCACAAAGAGGTCGGTCGCCATGCCGTCGGCGTGAAGCAGCCCTTCCTCGGTGGGGCGGTACACCCCGTCGCACTCATCCACCAAACCCGCCGCAACGTATTTTGCCATACCGCGTTTCAGCCCCTCCATATAGCGGGCATCAACCAGCGACGTGTCTATGCCGTCGGTTGTGCGAAGTGCCGTCATAACATACTCGTTAAAAGCGTCGGCCTGCGAGAGCGTCTCACTTTCATAATAATCGACAGCTCGCAGCCGAGCGCCAACCGACAACTGCCTGACATATCGCCCCACATCGGGCACGTTCCACCTGCGATGCTGCCCGTCGAATGAGTGTGCAGCCGCTCCGAAGCCCATATACGGCGTTCGGTTCCAGTAACGGCTGTTGTGGCGCGACCGGTATGGTCCCACACAGAAGTTCGACACCTCGTATTGCCTGAATCCGTTGGCCCTGCACCAGTCCAGAAGAAGCCTGTAGCGCGACACCATATCGCTGTCGTCGGGCATCGCGACGCGTCCTGTGTCAATCTGACGTTCAAGCATCGTGCCCTTTTCGACTGTGAGTGCATAACACGACAGGTGCTGAACCCCGATTTCCGCACACACGTCCAGATTTGCCAACCAACCGGCCTCGGTCTGTCCGGGAATGCCGTAAATCAAGTCGACCGAGACATTGCGAAATCCCATGTTTTTGGCTTGTCGCAGAGCCTCGCGCGCCTGTTCGCCGCTGTGTCGGCGGTTCAGCGTGCACAGGTCCGCGTCGTCAAAACTCTGTATTCCAACACTTATACGGTTAAAGAAACCCATCCGTCGCAACGACAGGATATACTGTGGCGTAAGGTTCTCGGGATTAGCCTCAATTGTGCATTCTACCACCTCGCTCATATTGAAACTCCTGTGAAGCCGTTCCAATATCTGCTCAAACTGTTCTATAGTAAGCACCGTGGGAGTACCGCCGCCAATATAGACGGTGTGCACCTTGTGTCGCGTATCCCACAACTCGTCGGCCCGCTGCCGGATTTCCTCACACAACGCATCCACATAAGCCTGCCTCCCCGATTCGTTCACAATCGAATAGAAAGCGCAATAACTGCACTTCCTGACACAAAATGGTATGTGGATGTAAATCATGTCGTCGGGAGTTTCCTATAAAAAACAAAGCCCCAAGCTATATGCCTGAGGCCTCTTTCGTGTAGCGGGGACGAGAATTGAACTCGTGACCTCCGGGTTATGAATCCGACGCTCTAACCAACTGAGCTACCCCGCCGTTCGTGGGAGATGCCAACGGTGCTTTCGCTGCCGTTTATGTCCCAAAAGCGTGTGCAAAAGTACACATTTTTCCGATATCAGCAAATTTTTACGCTAAAAAAGAAACATTGCCAGAGGTAACATACACCTAATCAACCATTCTACATTCTACATTCTACATTCCACATTCCACATTCACTAATCTTTTGTATCTTTGCACTTTCAATTTTATTTGTCATTCAATCACTCTTAATTCTCATGTTCGAAGGCATAAGCACAAAAATAGAGAAAGCCCTGCAGACCCTACGCGGCAAGGGGCGAATAACCGATATCAATGTCGCCGAAACCGTCAAGGAAATCCGCAAGGCTCTCCTCGACGCCGATGTCAGCTACCCAATCGCCAAGGAGTTCACCGACCGCGTAAAGACCGAGGCAATGGGCCGCAACGTCATCCAAAGCGTCGAACCTGGACAGATGATGGTCAAAATCGTGCACGAGGAGCTGACCAAACTCATGGGAGGCGACACCGCCGACATAAACATCAAGGGACAACCCGCCGTAATCCTCATTGCCGGCCTGCAAGGTTCGGGCAAAACCACTTTCTCGGCGAAACTCGCCAACCACCTCAAAACCCGTCGTGGCAAAACGGTAATGCTCGTCGCC
The DNA here is from genome assembly GCA_905235855.1 of uncultured Bacteroidales bacterium. Taxonomy (GTDB): domain Bacteria; phylum Bacteroidota; class Bacteroidia; order Bacteroidales; family P3; genus Colimorpha. Next base: position 9,698 of record CAJONE010000030.1, on the reverse strand, counting down.
GCCGACGTTTACCGTCCCGCTGCCATCAGCCAGCTGCAAACCCTCGGCACACAGATTAATGTACCCGTCTATGCCGAACCGGACAACAAGAACCCCGTGGCCATAGCCGAACGCGCTATCAAAGAGGCAAAAGCCAAACACACCGACGTGATTATAGTCGACACCGCTGGTCGTCTGGCTGTCGACGAGGAAATGATGGACGAAATAGCCACCCTAAAGGAAAAACTCCAGCCGCAGGAAACCCTGTTCGTAGTCGACTCCATGACCGGACAGGATGCCGTCAACACAGCCAAAGCCTTCAACGACCGCATTGACTTCGACGGTGTCGTACTCACCAAACTCGACGGCGACACCCGTGGCGGTGCAGCCCTCTCCATACGCTACACCGTCGAGAAACCCATCAAGTTTGTCGGTATAGGCGAAAAGATGGATGCCCTTGACCTGTTCCATCCCGACCGTATGGCCAGCCGCATACTCGGCATGGGCGACGTCGTCTCGCTCGTCGAGCGCGCCCAGCAGCAGTATGACGAGGCCGAAGCCCGACGCCTGCAGAAAAAAATCATAAAAAACGAATACAATTTCGAAGACTTTCTCGACCAGATGGCCCAAATCAAAAAAATGGGCAGCATCAAAGATCTCATGGGCATGATACCGGGCATGGACAAGGCCATGAAAAATGTCGAGATAAGCGACGACGCGTTCAAACCAATCGAGTCGATAATAGGCTCGATGACCCCATACGAACGCCGCAACCCATCATGTCTGAACGGCAGCCGCAAACAGCGCATCGCCGCCGGCAGCGGCCGCACAATACAGGAAGTCAACCGCTTCCTCAAACAATTCGACGACACTCGTAAGGTTATGAAGATGATGTCGGCCAACAAAGGCAAACTTCCAAAGATGCGCAGGCGATAATATCCTGCAACGTCCGACAATCCACAGCCCATCGCCCGCCCGCAACACAACGGTGGGCTTTTTTTGTCCACCAGTCATAATTCTTTTCTTCACATTCACAATCTCCATTTCGACAGCGCCCCATACTGACATTATGTCACAACTCCACGCAAATGGCACACTGTTTGCACATTGCCAAATGCAAACCTTTATTTCAATTCCCATTTTTTCAATTCGTTAAATTCGCTAAACACCATGGAAGGAAAACTTAACGTACAGACCGAGAACATCTTTCCCGTTATCAAAAAATTCCTCTATTCAGACCACGAAATATTCCTGCGCGAGCTCGTCAGCAACGCAATTGACGCCACACAAAAGCTCAAAGCCCTCTCTTCGCGCGGCGAGTTTGGCGGCGAACTGGGCGACCTCACCGTCGAATTGAAAGTGGATTCCAAAAAGAAGACCCTAACCGTGAGCGACCGTGGCGTCGGTATGACCGCCGACGAGATTGAGAAATACATCAACCAAATAGCTTTCTCCGGCGCAGAAGACTTTCTGGAAAAATACAAAGACATACAGGAGAAACTTATCGGACACTTCGGACTCGGATTCTACTCCGCCTTTATGGTAGCCGACAAAGTCGAAATCGTTACCAAGTCATACAAAGACGAGCCCGCCATGCATTGGAGTTGCGACGGTAGCCCCGACTACGACATGAAGGAATGCAACCGCAAGGAGCGCGGCACCGACATCATACTCCATATCGCCGACGACTGCACAGAATTTCTCGAAGAAAACCGTGTGCTTGAACTATTGCGCAAATACTGCCGATTTATGCCCGTACCCATACGTTTCGGCGAAGAAACCGTGTGGGTCGACAGCGAGACCGAGTGCGACAAAGACGGCAAACCCAAGCGCGTCGAGAAAAAACAGCCTCGCATAATCAACAACACCGAGCCCGCATGGCGCAAAGCGCCTTCCACCCTCTCCGACGAGGACTATAGGAAATTCTACCACGAGCTCTACCCCATGAACTTTGAGGATCCACTGTTCCAGATACACCTCAACGTGGACTACCCATTCAACCTCACAGGTATTCTCTACTTCCCAAAAGTCCGCAAAACAATTGACCCCAACCGAAACAAGATACAGCTCTACTGCAACCAAGTGTTCGTGACCGACTCGGTCGAAGGCGTCGTGCCCGAATACCTTATGCTGCTACACGGTGTCCTCGACTCGCCCGACATACCCCTGAACGTCAGCCGCAGCTATCTTCAGAGCGACAGCAACGTGAAGAAGATTTCATCGCACATCAGCAAGAAAGTGTGCGACAAACTTGAAGAAATGTCGAAAAAAGGCAGCGCTGCCGACCAATCCGAAAATTCCGATCGTTCCGACCTGGAACAGAAATGGGATGACATTAAGATATTCGTCGAATACGGAATGCTTACCGACGAGAAGTTCTGCGAACGAGCCATGAAATTCGCCCTGCTGAAAAACAGCGAAGGGAAATATTTCAACATCGACGACTACAAGGAGAAAGTCAAAGCCCTGCAAACCGACAAGGACAAAAACCTGTGCCTGCTCTATGCCACCGATGTCGAAGAGCAACACGCCTATATAGCCAAGGCAAAAGCAAAAGGTTACGACATCCTGGTGATGGACAGCCCACTGACACCGCATTTTCTGAACCTGCTTGAGCGCAAGATCGACAAATGCCGTTTCGTGCGCGTCGACAGCGACACTGTCGAAAAGCTCATACCTCACGACGATTCGATACCATCGAAACTCTCGAACGAAGAACAGGAAAAACTCAAAACCATAATCGAAGCCGAAGTCGACAAGCAGAAATTCAGCGTACAGATTGAAAGCATGGAAAGCAACGACGAACCGATGCTGATTACCCGCAACGAATTCATGCGCCGCTACAAGGAGATGTCCGAGATGGGCGGTGGCGGTTTCTACGGCGAAATGCCCGACAGCTACAATCTCGTCGTAAACGCCAACCACCCCCTCACCGGCCAGATACTCAACGAGGCCGACGCCGACCGCCAGAAACAGCTTATCCACCAACTGACCGACATCGCACTGCTCAGCAACGGGCTGCTCAAAGGCGAAGCACTAACCAATTTTATCAACCGCAGCGTCAATATGTTGACCAACAGCTAACCCCACTCACCTACACACACACAACAACCCAGGCAGCACTATCCCACCACACGGATAGTGCTGCTTGAGTTATGGCCCACCTGACTCACCTGTATCTGAACAGGCAACCGTTCGCGCAGTTCTTCTATATGGCTGATTATGCCGACATGTCTACCGGTCTGCGTGTGGAGCGATTTCAAAGTGTTCACGGCGTTCTGCAGCGGCTCTCCGCTCAACGTGCCAAAACCTTCGTCAATAAACAGGACGTTTGACGAGATACGGTTACCGACATCGCTCAACGCCAAAGCCAGTGCCAAGGAGACCAGAAAACCCTCACCGCCCGAAAGTGTGGAACTGGGGCGAGCCACGTAGCCCTGATAGGCATCCACAACCTCTATCACGAACGAACCGGGCATCACACGCAGCTCGTAACGGTCGCCAAGCGAGCGCATGTAGTGGTTTGCCGAGCGGATGATATTGTCGAGGATATAGCTTTGCGCAATGATACGGAAGTTCTTACCCGTGCTGTCGCCTATCAGATTGTTGAGTGCCGACCAGCGTTCATACAGACTTTTCTTGCAGTCGGCCTCTTCAACATATTGTTTGAGCTGCATGCGTCTTTTTGAATCGTCATCCAACGCCTGCCGCAGAGCTCCCAATTCACGCGTAGACTCGTTTTGTGCAGCCTCTGCCTCAGCAATCTGTCTCCTAAGCACATCCATTTGTCCTGCATACACTTCATCCGAAAACTCCCGATCCATACCCGCGACGTCCTGTTTGCCGCTTTCGAGCAACAGTTTCGGACGGTTTTCGTGATGGTCAAGGTATTCTTTGCGTCGGCTTTCAAGCATATTACGCGCACTCACGCGCTCACGCTCCAACTCCTCTGCTTTCTGTTTCAGAAGTTCGATATTATCCTGCCCTATCGAGTCAAGCTCGGCCAACTGGTCGGATGAGATTCCAGACGAAGCATAGAATGTCGCCAACCATTTGCCAGAATCCGCTATTATCGACGTGCAGTTTATTTGGTTTTGTGCTATAGCGGTCACATTCACCAACAAGTCGCTCACCGCACGCGAAAGACCATTGAACGAATATTTTTCTTCCACCGTGACGGTTTTCCAAGACGGTATTTTTTCGACAACCTGTGCCAAATCCTCCTTTATTCGCTTTGTTTCCTGCTCCAGAATGACAATACGTCCGTCCAGCATAGTCAGCGTATCGCGACTTTGTTTATACTTCGAGCAGGCGTTGTGCAATTCGGCCACGAATCCATTCGGGTTTTCACTCCAGTCGCATTTCCACGTCAAGCCGCCAAGAGTCGCTAACGTTTCGCTTTCGAGTGTTTTGATTCGTTCAACATACTGCGCAAATAGTTTTTTCTCGGCATCTATTTCGGCTGTGCATTTGGCCACTGCGGTCTCGGCATCGGCGGTCTCGCGACCTGATTTTTGCAGAGCCTCGTTTTGTTTGGCCAATTCGGACTGCATGGTGTTTACATCGCGTTCGAGTTGCTCAGCTTGCAACAGACTTTCGTCGATATCCCGCAGCTGCGATTTCCGCTTTGCCATTGCATTGGCTATAAAAGACTCATAGTCGATGCCGCCGGCTGACGATAACGGTTCATGCAATTGTGAATCCAATCCTACCCCGCCACACACTTTGGATATTGCCTCGGACAGCTGTGTTTCGAGAGTCCTCAAACGAATTGCTTCATCCTCCGACCGTTGGCAAATGGTCTGCAAATGCTGATTGTCCGATTTGATAGACGACTCCAGCCTGTTGCACAAGGTCTCAAGAGCTTTGCATTGCGACTTCTTTTCATTCAGTTCGTTGCGGGCGGCATCGACAAGGATTTGCAATTCCTTCTCCACATGTGGAGCCTCATTCACAACCTGCCGGCACACAGGGCAAATGTCGCCAGATTTGAGGTTTGTCCGAGCCACCTTAGCCCATTCCGTCACACTGCCCGCAAGCTTTTCATACGTTTCTTCCGCCACCTTCTCCCGATTCTCTGCCAAACGCAATTCAACACGGTGTTGCTCCAACTCTGTTTCAGATTGCCCTAATCTCGCCCGGATTGCCTCTATCTCACATTTCTCTTTCTCGGCCCTGGAAGTCTCGCTACGGTAGGTGCCGAGCTGTGTCTCGGCAAGAGAGATTTCGTTTAGTTCTGCCAGAAGGGACACCTTTCTCTCTCGCAACTCATGCAGTCCGCACTCGGTGAGTTTTTGCGTGCCAGATGCCAGCCTGTTCTTGATTTCTTCTGTCAGTCTCGCCACTTTGTCACGTTCCGATACTTTTTCAAGTTTAGTTTGCTGCATGGATTCGAGACTGGTTTCGAGATTCTTTATCTTCGTTTCCATGCCGGAAATCTGTAACCGTATCGAGCCTATCTCTTTCAGTCTGTTTGCTATCAACTGTTCCTGTCCATACACAGTGGCACGGGGTTCCTCGGAGAGTATAAAATCCATCAGCTCCGCCTTCTTCGCCATTGAAGCCTCGAGTTCCGCCATATCGTGGTTCAAGCCCCCAAGTGACTTTCTATATCGCTCGGCCTGTCTGTCAAGTTCAATCCCAAGTCTGTTCTGCTCGGCTTTTGACTCGTTTAGCTGCTTGAGTTTTTGTCGTGCCTCAATGGTAGAGCTCCACAGCGAAACCGTCTGTTTGCATTGCTTGAAGTCGTCGCTGCCGATAGTATTGTCGATTTGCTTCAGGTTCGTCTCGGCATCGGAAAACTGTTTCTTTAACTTTTCTTCATCCTCCAGCCATCTCACACACTGCCGCCATGCTTCAATCCAGTTTTTCAGTTCGGCATTATCGCGCCCAATGGCGGCGATGCGCTCCGTTTTTTCGGCTATCTGATCGTCGGAGAGCAGTTCCACATTATTGACGCGTTCACTGGCGGTTTTGTATTCATTCTCCCGCAGCTTGAAAAGCTCGTATATCCTGCTTCCTATACGGCTATAGATTTTAGTGCCGGTCATTTTTTCGAGTATTTCCGACTTGTCCTCGTCCTTGCTGTTCAAGAAGCGTAGGAAATCGCCCTGTGCCAGCAAGGTGGTACGGCAAAACTGTTCGAAAGTGAGTCCTACTGCAGCCTCGATAGCGGGTTTCACATCCTTGTCTTTCGTAAGCAGCGAGCCTGTGGCCATATTGCGGAGTGACCACTGTTTACCTTTCGGGGTTCCGTCGGCTTTGCTTCGTGAGCGTGCAGCCGACCATATCGCTTCATAGCCCACGCCGTCGTTGCCTTGAAACGTGAGCGATACCGAACACTCGCTGGTGCCACGCCGCATGAGATTACGCGGATCCTTGGTCGAAAGATCGTGATCGTGCTCAAGTTTTGATGTCTGTTCGAGATTTTTGAGCCTCGGTGTGATGTTGTAAAGGGCCAGACAGATGGCGTCGAGTATGGTACTTTTGCCCGAACCTGTCTTCCCGCTTATGAGAAACACATCGGCATCGGCCAACGGCTCTAACGTGAAGTCTATTTCAGCATCCTCGATTGAGGCGATATTGTGTATCGTTAATCTTTTTAGTATCATTTGGTTTCTTTTTTACATAACATCTAAAGCGAGGCAAGCGAATTGAATGCTTCCATAAACAGTTCCTCGTCGAAGTTGAGGTTTCTACGTTCGGCATACCGGCGGGCAATAGTGACAGGATCTGTTTTCTGCAGTTCGGCGACAGTCATTCCTACAGGCTCGTTGCCGCCTGTATCAGTGGTTGCGCGGCGTTGCGGATTGATAAGGCAAAACCTGCAGCACTTTCCTTCAGTGGCCGACACTGCGTCGGCATTTGCCGTCGGCGGCAGATAACCGTCAACCAAAACGTTAAGACGAATATATGCCTTGCTGTCAGCATCAAACGAACGTAGCTGCGCAAGTGCCTCGTCTAATGTGGCAGAGCCATGTGGCGGCAGAGTAACCAGTGGCCGCGGATTGCTGACTTGAAGCTCGCGAATTACAGGTTTAGATCCACGACCTTCTATTTCAACGATGCTCACACTGTGCGGGTACGACTCATCAAAACTGACAGCCAATGGCGTACCACAGTAGCGAATGGCGGAGCCTTTGTCCGAAGTGCGTATACAGTTCACGGCAATATCCTGAGCCTTGTGTATATGGCCCAGAGCCAGATAGTCGAATCCGTCGCCAAACCGGTCGGCAGCTATGCTGTCGATTCCGCCAACCATCCGCTCTGTGGCATTGTCGTGCCCCTTAAAGTCACATCCCGTAACAGTGGTGTGTGCCGTCATAACAACGGGCAAACCTTTGGTATTACGCTCTGCAACGATGCGTTGCAGAGACACAAAAAAATCTTTCGGAATCAAACGCTCATAGGCGTAGGGCACTGCTATCACATAGCCCTTGCTGTCTATTTCAACAATATGGTTTTCGGGATGTTCCGTGTCGATATGCCCAATCATCCGGACACCAACCACGTCCCAAAGCCGGCGGAAAATCTCGATGCGCGTGCCGCTGTCGTGGTTGCCTGATGTTATGATTATCGACATGTCGGGATTTGCGGCGTGGAACGAGAGCAAAGCCTCTGCAAAACAGCGCTGAATCTCCATCGCCGGTGCAGACGTGTGGAACACGTCGCCGCTTATCAAAAAAACATCCGGCATTTCCGCCTCGATAAAATCGCGCATCTGCATCATCATCCCCACTTGCTCCTCGCTGCGGTCGTAGCCGTAAAGCGAATGTCCAAGATGCCAGTCGCTTGTGTGTAGTATTTTCATCTTTCAACGTTTTTTTTCACGGCAAATATAACAATAAAAAAAAATAGAACCATTACCCGTTGCCTTTCGCATTTGCAAAAGAGTGCTGCTCAAATTCCGCCTATTGCAATAGCAATATTTGTCATAATATTGCGTTATTTTTATTTACACCCATATATCAACACAATTCAATAACCAACACAAAACAACATCATCCAATTATGTATCGACGCTTAATTGCCTTTTTTTTTGTAGTCTTATCGTTCACTTTCACTGACTTGTACGCACAGCCTGGCGGACGACCCGGCGGCGGCTGGGGAGGCGGACGCCCAGGTGGCGGATATCCCCGACAGGGGCAACCGGGCAGCCAACGTCCAGGCGAAGGCAGTTTTAATAACCGACCCAACGACCAGAGAGCCGATTCCGTAAAGCAGAAAAAAGTCCGCGAAGGGTCAACGTTCAAAGTCGTAGGTTCCCTACGCGACAGCACCAGCAACGAGTTCCTGCCCTATCTTAACGTCGCCGTGCTCGATGCAACCGACAGCACCATGGTCAAAGGAGGCACATCAAACTACGACGGTTTGTTCGAGCTGACAGGCATCCCCGCAGGCGACTACCTGCTACGCATATCCGGTTTCGGCTACAAGACACTCTACCGAACCGTCTCCGTCGCAAACAACACGGCCCTCGGCACCATATTGATGCATCCCGCCACTACCTTGATGAAGGAGGTAACCGTCACCGCCGAGAAACCACTCTACGCCATGGAGGGCGAGAAAATGATCTACAACGTGAGCGAAGATCCATCCATCCAGACCGGAACCACCAGCGACGCACTGCAAAACGCCCCCGGCGTTGAAGTCGACATCGAAGGAAACATCACACTGCGTGGCGTCTCCAGTGTCGAAATATGGATCAACGACAAACCCTCTAAACTTACCGCAGAAAATCTGAAAACCTATCTCGAAACTCTGCCCGCCAACGCCCTCGACCGCATCGAGGCAATATCCAATCCCTCGGCCAAATATGCCACCGAAGCCGAGGCCGTCATCAACATCGTCACATCCGCCCATATCAAGAAGAACCACTTTATAAGTTTCGGCGCGTTTGGCTCACCGCAACCTTCCGTGAGTCCATGGCTCAGCTACATGTGGGCCAACGAGAAACTCTCGGTCAACATCTACGCCTCCGCACGCTACAACCGCAACCGTTCATTATCCGAAACCGCCGCAGCCAAACGCAAGGACGGTGCATCAACCGGCACATACGACACGCTTATGACCGACTCGGCCTACTCTTTCTCAAACTCTATGGGTGTCGGCGGAAATGTCTTCATGAATCTCTCCTACAACATCGACTCCACCTCCGATATCGAATTCTACGGCAGCCTCAACTACAACTACAACCGCTCCCAAGCCGACCTGTTCGACACCACCGCCGACTACACCAAGTCGCCGCTCAGTGCCTACACCTACGGCGACACCAACCGCAGCCACAGCCACAGCTGGTTCGGCTTCGTAGGCGGCAACTACACTAAACGGTTCGACAACATGGGACACAACCTGCGCATCGGTTTCAATGGCAACTACAACGGAGGACCCAACTTCAACGACATAAACCGCTACTACGACACAACCTACTATATGGCTGGCAACTTCCCACTCAGCAGTTACCACAAATACTACAAGACGAGACGCTCGTCGGGTTCATTCAGCCTCGACGCTCGCTACAACCGTCCCTACAGCAAGGACGGCGAGATGAGCTATGGTCTCAAGTACAGCCACGACAACGAGCACAACACATACTACCGCAACTACATCAACGGCACCGACACCACACGCGACAGCCTGCGCAGCTATGACTATATAGGACGCGAGGATGCCATCGACGCCGACGTGAACTGGACTCACCGCTGGGGCGGTTTCACCCT
>CAJONE010000029.1 GCA_905235855.1 uncultured Bacteroidales bacterium | reverse complement strand
CGCTCCAGTAGTCGTAGTGGGCCAGCCGGCGCATTGATGCCTCGATACCTCCGATAACAACTGGTACATCGGGATAGAGATTTTTCAGGATGCGTGTGTAAACGTAGGTGGCGTAGTCGGGTCTGAAGCCGGAAATCCCTCCAGGCGTGTACGCATCGTCGTGGCGTAGCCTACGCGCGGCAGTATAGTGGTTTACCATCGAGTCCATCACGCCGGATGTTACACCGAAAAAGAGTCGCGGTTTGCCAAACTTCCTGAAATCCCGAAGGTCGTCGCGCCAGTTGGGTTGCGGCAGTATGGCCACCCTATAGCCTTCGGCTTCAAGCACACGTCCTATAACGGCAGTGCCAAACGAAGGATGGTCGATATAGCAGTCGCCCGATACAATCACTATGTCAACCGTATTCCATCCGAGACGTTGAACCTCGTCGGCTGTTATGGGAAGAAAGTGTGACAAACGCTTGAGGATTGTAAAACAGTATGTCCAAAGTATTCAGACCATACTGAACACTTCGGACACACTGATAGTCTAAAAAACGATGTTAGTCCAGTATGGCCTTGATGCCGGGCAATGTCTTGCCTTCGAGGTATTCGAGCATAGCACCACCGCCGGTTGAGACATAGCTCATGCGTTCGGCGAGCTGCATTTTCTGGACAGCGGCCACCGAGTCGCCTCCGCCTATGGCAGCGTATGCACCATGTCCGCAAGCCTCGGCTACATCTTTGGCGATGCTGTTGGTGCCTTTGGCGAAGTTTGGCATTTCAAAAACACCGGCAGGACCGTTCCATAGAATTGTCTTGGACTTGAGTATGACCTCGCGAAACAGCTCGCTGCTTTTGGGGCCGCAGTCCACAGCCTCCCAGCCGTCTGGAATCTCGTCGCCTTTCACAATCATTTTGTTAGCGTCGTTGGCGAAACGGTCTACCACGATGCAGTCAATCGGCATATAGTATTTCACACCCAGCTCGTCCATTTTTTTCATCAAGGACTTGGCTGTATCGAGTTTGTCGTCCTCATGAATAGAGTTGCCTATTTTGCCACCCTGAGCCTTGGTGAATGTGTAGCGCATACCGCCGATGATTATCATGTTGTCTACCTTTGGTATAAGGTTGTTGAGGATGTCGATTTTTGTGCTTATCTTTGATCCGCCTATGATTGCGGTGAAAGGATGTTCTGGTTTTTCGAGAAGGTAGTTGAGGTTTTTTATCTCGTTCTCCATGAGGAGTCCGAAGTATTTGTCGTTGGGGAAGAAGCGTGCGATTGTGGCCGTTGAGGAGTGTTCGCGATGGGCGGTTCCGAAGGCATCGTTCACATAGCAGTCTCCGAGTTTGGAGAGTTGTTCGGCGAGTGTCACGTCACCTTTAGTCTCGCCTTCGTAGAAACGGATGTTTTCGAGAAGCATGACCTCTTTCGGCTTCAGCGACTTGGCCATGGATTCGACATTGGGACCGAGAAGTTCCTGGGTGAACAGCACAGGTTGCTTTATCAGTTCGGCAAGGCGATGTGCGACAGGTTTTAGAGAATAGGCATCCTCGAAACCGTTTTTCGGACGCCCGAAATGGGCTACAAGCACTAATGAGGCTCCGTCGGACAGTAGCTTCTTGATAGTTGGGAGCGACTCTCGTATGCGAGTGTCGTCGGTTATATTGCGATTCTCGTCGACTGGGACGTTGAAATCGACTCGCAAAATCACTTTTCTTCCTGCAAAATTTACATCCTTGATTGACTTCATAATATTTAAGGGTTTTAGATTATTGTCTGGGTTTGGTGTTGTGTGTGTCATTTGTTCAGTTTCTTGCTCACTTTGTAGCGTGCTTCTTTGCCAAGCGCATCTGTGAAATGTATGTAGTAGTCGCCTTCATCGTAGCGACCGAACCCCATTGAGGTCTCGTTGCCCGACCACCAGTTCTCGTCGAGTTGTGTGCCTTCACCGTCAAACAGTTTCCAGCTTATTCCGCCGTTGTTGTGGTCGCTTTTTATCGTAAGCTTGTGGTTGGCGGTTGAGGCCGTAATTGTAAGTTTCGCATCCATGGCAACAGTAGGATTGACAGCCATTTTGTCGATTTTGTAGGTATACCTGCGTGCAGCGCCTGTACGCCTTTCCGCTCCGTGGGGCTTCACTTTCGACACTTGCTCGTTTTTTGCGGCATTTTTTTTGTCGCTGTCATGGTGACGCTGCGCGTATGCACACGATACGACAATCATTAGTGCCATTAATAGGACTACACGTTTCATACGTTTTTAAGTTTAAGTTTAATGGTTAGCAACGACGTTTTTGGTTTTGGATTAGTGCCGTCAAACAAGCAGTTGCCGATTTATTCTGCGCTATGTTGCGGTTCCTCAATGGCCATTCCTATATATAGGGCCGAAAGCATGGTGAACACATAGGCTTGAATGTAGGCCACCAGACATTCGAGAAGGCTGATGAACACGCTGAACAGCACCGAGATCACCGAAACCCCGGCACCCAAGCCTGCACCAAAGAGATTGCTGAGGATGAATATTATCACCACAAATCCGAGTATAACTATGTGGCCGGCTGTCATGTTGGCGAACAGTCGAATCATGAGCACGATGGGTTTGGTGAAAACGCCCACAACCTCAACCAACGGCATAAGCGGGAAGATCTTGAGCCATGCCGGAACCCCAGGGGTGTTGAAGATGTCTTTCCAGTAGTGTTTGTTGCCCTTGATATTGGTGATGAAGAAAGTTATGAGAGCCAGAATTGCGGTAACAGCAATGTTGCCGGTTATGTTGGCACCCGCCGGGAAGATGGGTATTAGGCCGAGCACGTTGCAGAATATGATGAAAAAGAAAAGTGTGAGCAGGTATGGCAGGAATTTCTCGGTTTTGTCGTGTAGCATCGGGCCGGCTATGTCGTCACGCACATGGCAAATCAGGAGTTCGACAAGTGTTTGAAGACCGTGAGGCTCGCGGTTGCCGCGTTTCTGATACTGATGGCGTACAACCATAAGAAGTACGATGAGCAGTATCACGGCTATTATTATTGCAGCGGAGGTTTTGGTAATCGAGAGGTCGATTGGCGTTTTGTCTTTAATCACATTGCCGTCGTTGTCGACACAAACAATCTGTTCTTTCTCCAAACCGCCACCGACAAGGCGATAGCCCTTGTAGTCGGCATGGCCGTGATGAAACTTTGACGACATGAAAACATCAATCTTGCCGTCGTTGATCAGAATGATTGGCAGCGGAATGGCCACGCTGTGCTCGACAATGTTGCCGTTTTCGTCGCGTTTGTTTATGTCGAACAGGTGCCACGAATGGGCATCGGTCACGTGTCCTATGATGATTTTGCCCGCCTGAACCTCTTCCTTCCCCTCCATTGGATTTGCCGGTTGGTTGCTTTCGGTTGTGGTGGCAACAGTAGCATCTTCGTCATTGGATGAAGATGTCGCCGCGGTTGCCATAAGTGGCATCAGGAATAGATGCAGTGCCAAGAGAAGTCCCAGTTTTTTCATTATTTTGTTTTTGTTAAGTTTCCAAATATATCGGTTTGCATTGTGTCGAAAAGACCAATCTGAAGGTCGTCGTCATAAGCAGTGGCATTGTTGGAATCGTAATCGGCAAGGAATTGACGTACGATGCGGCGTATGGCCACGGCTTTGGTTAGTCTGTTGTCGGTTGCGTAGTGCTGCAAAATGGCGGTGTCGCGGTCCGAGAGAGTTATTGATATTTTTTTCCCTTTGCGTGCTTTCATCTTTTTCTGCATTCTTTTTTCAAATACCGTATAGGGATAGGATGGGACGCAGTTCATCGGCCATCGACGGCTCCTTGAAAATGTTTGAAGCTTGATTTGAAAGTTCGTTTAATATGGCTATACATTCATTGACTTCGCCGCGAACGCCGACTGCCTTTTTTCCGTTGTATTGGTTGAGGTAATAGTAGCGCTGCAGGTAATAGGTTTTTATTTGTCCCCACAGTTCTTTTGCTTTGTCGGAGCCGCATACTTTGAAATAGGTGCGTACAAAGGCAAGGCTGTATTTGTCGCGAGGGAAGTTTTTGGCGGGGAATGATGATTCGTACAGGTCAATCAGTTTTCTGGCGCGTACGGTGTCGCCGAGAATTGCCAACTCGTCGGCGAGAGTGACAAACTCGCGGCTTTGCACCAATGCACTGTTAACGCTAACCGGATCGACATATATTTCGCTGTTCAGGTTGCCCCACTCCAAAGGTGTGTAGCTTCCGTCGTCATTGCGAACTCCTTTGAGGAAATAGTCTGCGGTTCTATCGGTGAATGTTTTCTCGAAACGGGCGGGATTTCCGTTTTCGGTGGCGACCACAACCGTATACATGGCGGAAGATGGGCCGGGCAACAGTTTGTAGTTCATTCCGTCCTGAATGGAATATCTGTCGGCCAGAGGAAATTCGGCACGTATGTAGTGTGGACTCATAATGTTGATGTCGCGCTCGAACTTGTTGGTTCCGATAATGTCGAGCATCATGAGCTGATAGCGGTAAAGCACAGGGCGGTTGATTTCCCACTTGATGGTGTCGGAAATGGCGTCGGCCTGTTGCTGTGTAAGCACACCGAGCGAGACCAGTTTGGGTTTGTCGAGTGTTATTTTGAATCGTTTGGTCGGGAGGACTGTATACGACTCTTTGCTTTTAGGGTCGGTCAAGGTGAACATTTCGGGATGGTCGCGTACGGTGGCAAGCACGTCGGACACTTCGATATAGGCGCCTTTGGAGTTATCCTGCAAATAAACCATGTCTTTTCCCAATCCATAGTATTCTTTAGGAAGCGTGAATGGCAGAGGGTCGGACTGATAGAGTTTGTTGTAGAGCTGTTCGACATACCAGTGCATACCCGAAAGTGTGTAGTTGAGTATGCGCACATCGGTACGCACGCCTTCGACCTCCTGTGCATACCAAAGCGGGAAAGTGTCGTTGTCGCCGAAAGTTATCAGAACCCCGTTTTTGTTAATTGACTGGAGGTAGTTTTTGGCGAAATCGCGGGCTGCGTATTTTTGCGAGCGGTCGTGGTCGTCCCAGTTTTCCGAGGCCATAAGGCCTGGAACGGCAATCATCGAAACCACGAAAGCGACCGGCAGGGCGAACTTGTATGCTCCTTCCCGTTTCACGGCTTTGCTAATCCAGTCGGCTATGGCCATAACTCCAAGCCCTATCCATATAGCGAAGAAACTGAACGAACCCACGAATGCGTAGTCACGCTCACGAGGTTGACGAGGGGGCATATTCAGGTAGAACGCTATGGCCAGACCTGTCATAACGAACATCACCAAAACCACAAATGCATCTTTGCGGTTGCGTATGGTGTGGTAGACCAAACCAATCAGGCCGAGCAGCAGAGGCAGCATGTAGTAGCGGTTACGGGCCTTGTTGTTCTTCATGTGGTCGGGCAGGTCGGACTGAGGCCCCAAATGAGCTTCGTCGATAGGCTTGATGCCGCATATCCAGTTGCCATTGAGGTAGTCGCGTGTGCCGTCGTCGTTGAAGTAGTGGCCTTGAATGTCGTTCTGTCGGCCCGCAAAGTTCCACATAAAGTAGCGCCAGTACATCCAGTTGAACTGGTAGCCGGTAAGGAATTTGAAATTTTGGGCGGATGTAGGTCTGCGGTTGCCGCGGACCTTGCCCGTCCAGTATTCGTAGAACTGGGGGTGTTTGCGGTCGGTATCGGCACTCCACATGCGTGGGAAGAGTCCGGTGTGGCGAGCGTCGCATTTGTATTTCATGGCATAGGCTGCGGGGATGTAGCGGTCGCGACCTTTTTCGTCTTTGCCGCGTATATACTTGGTGTAACCCTTGTCAGCCCCAGTCGGATTGCTGGCGGTATAAAACTGTCCTCTGAACACTGGTGTGTCGCCATACTGTTCGCGTCCCAGATAGGCACGAAGAGCCACTGCGTCCTTAGGCGCGTTTTCGTTGAGAGGAGTATTGGTGTTGGCCCGTATAACGAGGATGAAGAATGTGGAGTATCCGACAAGGAGCATTACGAACGATAGTACGGCTGTGTTTACAATATGTGCGCTCCTTGTTTTTTTCACATGGGTAAACACAAGTGTGGCCGCTATAATCAATGCGAGGAGAATAAAGTAGACAACCGTACCGGTGTTGAAATGGGCATGCAGCTTGTTTACAAAGAACACGTCGAAGGCACTGTCGAGATTGACTATTCCGGGTATTACACCCCATAGGATTACGGCCAAGAGCACTACCGATAGTATGCCGCTGAGGATGAATCCCCAAAGTGTGGTTTTTTTTGTTTTTTTGAAATAGACCACATAAACTATTGCGGGAATTGTCAGGAGGTTGAGCAGATGGACGCCGATGGCGATGCCAACCAGCAGGCTTGTGAGCAGGAACCAGCGCATGGAGCGCGGGTCGTCGCTCTGCTCCTCCCATTTTAGAGTGGCCCAAAACACGACTGACGTGAAGAACGACGACATGGCATAGACTTCGCCTTCGACGGCGGAGAACCAGAAAGTGTCGCTGAAGGTGTAGGCCAACGAGCCGACAATGCCGGCTGCGAAAACGCCCCATGTGCGCGCGTCTTTGACCGACGGGTTCTGTGGGTCGGGCAGCAGGTGTTTGGCTAAAAGCGTGATGCTCCAGAAAAGGAAAAGAATGGTAAAACCGCTACACAAGGCCGACATGATGTTTATGGCGTGGGCAGCCGTGTACGGGTCGGAAAACATGGAGAATAAGCGACCTATGAGTTGGAACGACGGTGCTCCCGGAGGATGCCCCACCTGCAGTTTGACGGCGGTGGCTATATATTCGCCGCAATCCCACCATGAAGCGGTCGCCTCGGCGGTGAGGATGTAGACGGTGCAGGCAATTATGCCAATTACCCATCCAATTATATTGTTGACCAAGTGGTATTGTTTCATATATGTGAAGGTTGTAGAAGAATATTGTAAAAAGATTAGATTGTAAAAAGATTAGACGTAATCTTGTAATTGACGCATGTGTTAAAGAAAAGATCAGTTATGCCAGTGCGTCCCTGTTGACGGGCATTGTCATGCAACGGGCGCCGCCGCCGCCTCTCGGAAGCTCACATGCGTCGAAGGCTGCGACAAACTTTTCGTAGTTGTTCATGTCGGCCTTGCCGTTGCAGATATCTGTTGCATTGAGGACTGCGTAACCGGCTTTGTCAAGTGCTTCGATTGTGGCATTGTTGCGGGAGTAGCCGAGCACTTTGCCTTCGCCCAGCGCGAAAAAGTTTGCACCGCTGTGCCATTGCTCGCGCATTTGAGTCCAGGGGTCGCTGCCGCCGCATATCACCGGGCTCATGTCCCATCCGGTGGCTTTCAGGGCTTTAAGGATATTGCCGAAACTGGTATAAGTGGTTTTGCCGTTGTCGATGGTGATGAGGGTGGTGTCCATACCGCTGAAAAGTCCGGTTTTGTGCAGCATGGGCTCGAACACCATGCACTCGTGACGGCTGAGGAAAGTGAAAACCATATCGAGATGGATGAACGATTCGGGTTTGTGGGGTAGTTGCTGGACGATGATGTTGAATTTGCCGTGTCGGGAGCCCATTTCTTTTGCGAGGTAGTCAATGCCATGGCGGTTGGTTCGTATTCCTTCGCCGAGGCAAAGCATGTCGTCTCTGGCAATCTGCACGTCGCCGCCCTCGGTGCGAGCTTCGGGGTCGAAGTGTTCGGCGTTGATGGTTTCGCATCTGAAATAGTTTTCAAAGATGGCCTTGTAAATCAGTGTTTCGCGGCGGCGAACTGGGAAAGACATGGAGTTGATAAGGACGCGGTTGTAAACTGTTGAGGAGGCATCGCGGGTGAAAAAGAGATTGTAGAGTGGCTTGAGTTCGTAGCGTTCGTTGCAGTTGGTGGACCAATTTTTGCGTTCAACACCTTCAATCAACTCTTTTGCGAGTTGTGGTGCGGGGTGGGAGAGTAGTTCGTCGGCCAGATGGTCGCAGCCATCGAGGCGGCAACTTTCGCTGACGAGCATTTGCCGCATTTGGTGGTTTTCCAGCACCGAGGCCAGCACGTCCTCGACATATAGCACTTGGGTCCAACGTTCCAACACTCCGCAGAAGTTGGCGTATTCACGGTCGACAATGTTTTTGTTAAGGATGTCGCTGTATAATGCCTGGGTCGCATTTTGTGGAGTCATCCGCGTTATCTCAACCCCTGGCCGGTGCAGCAACACTGTTCGCAGTCGGCCTATTTCGGAACAGACACACACGCGGGGGACGCCATTATTTGTTTCAATCATTTGGTAACAATTTATGTAAATCGGATATTTAACCGTTGAATAACAAACGGTTGTCTGTTATCCTCACAATGCGTAGATATGCAAATGTACAAAAATATTCTTAAAAAGAAGCGATTTTTGGTAAACTTGTTGCAAAGTGAGTATGTTTTTGTGGTTGGAAAGGGTGTCAGGTCAAGTTGTGAAGCATTGCGTATACGGCGAGACCAGCTACGGATTTTATGCCTGTTTTATGAGTCAGGTTTTTGCGGTGGCTATTGACGGTGTGAACTGATAAGCAGAGGCGGTTGGCGATTTCTTTGCTGCTGAGGCCTTGTGCCACGAGAATTAGCACTTCGCGTTCGCGTTCGCTAAGGTCGTAGTTTTCGTCTGGCGAATCGGTCTCGAAACGTTGCAGTTCAGTATTCAGCATGGGGACAATGCGACCCGGTTGTTCGCGAATGTCGATTACGGTGCGGAACAGTTGCATTATCTGCGGTTCGATGTATTGGTAAACGATTGCAACGACAGCCATGTTCGGTTTGGCTTGCCTTATTGCAGCGAGTTGTAGTTTGGCGGGTGGGATGAGCAGGGTAGGGTTGAGGATCAGCAATTTTGGCTGTAGGGTTTTAACGCGTTCCTCGATGTTTGCGGCAGAGGAAAGAGGCGCCAGCATGTTAAAGTCGCCGTTTTCTTTCAGTATAGCCGCAAGCCCCGTGCGCACTATGTCGGATGGTTCTACTACGAGAGTGTCGATGCTTGACTTCATTGCGCCCTCCTTTCTATCAGTTCGATATAGGGGATGAGGACTCGGTCCTCGACGGCGGCGTGGCGCTCAAAGTCGGACGAGAGTTGCAGCAGTCCGAATATCAATTCGTTGAGTTCCTCGGTATCGGCGTTGTTTGGGAGGTATTTGTAGAGGATCTGCAATAGGTCGGAGATTTTGTCAACCATGCCATTGTGGGTGTGCGACATTTTTTTTGTTGTCGGTGAGTCGTATTTTTCGGACAGATGCTGATTACGGTTATTGCGATTGCGGTATCTGTCGAGTCGAGGATATACCATTTTCTCCTCGTAGTCGAAGTGGTCTGCCATCTCTTTTTTGTACTGACTGAAAAAGTTAATCATGGCTAAGGCGTAACGCTCGTCCGATTTGTGGGCGATGTTTGCCAGATGGCGTTCAAGATGTGGCATGCGTTCGTTGATATAGTACATGTGCGAGGCACGCAGGTAGGGCACGAGCATTGACATATCGGTTTCGAGCAGCTCTTCTTTGTCGGGTTCGCAACCGGGGAAAGTGTACATGTTGCAAATCATAAGCACGAAGTCTGCCGAAATTCCGTGACGGTCACATATTTCCTGCACGGTTTTGTCGCCGACGCCGAGGCTGATGCCCATGCGTGGCATAAGAAGAACGAGGTTGTTGTTGGCCGAAAGCATGTCGGCGAAACGTGTTTTTTTTGTGAACATATAAAATGTTGAATGGTAAATCGGGAATTGTTAAATGTATGCAAAAATACAAAAAAAGAGAAAATGACCTTTGGGATTGCAATAAACAATGCAGCAATCCGTTATATTTAGCACATATAATTCAATATTATGCTCGACGAAAAGAACATATACAGTAACGATTATTTTATAGAATCGTACCTTTGTGACCAAAACGACAGGCTTTCGATGTGGGGTTTGTCGCGACTTCTTCAGACCGTGGCGGAGGAACATACGCTGGCGACGCATATAAGCTACTATGACCTGATAAAACAAGACAAGGCATGGGTGCTGAGCCGTATGTACTATCAGGTTGAAAAGATGCCCGAATATTCGACGAAGGTGAGGATTTTCACATGGTCGCGCGGGGTTTACGGTTTGTTCGACGCGCGAGATTTTCTTGTCACCGCGGATGGTGGCGAGAGGTTGGCATCGGCCACCGCGTATTGGGTTGTGATTGACTTCAACACGCGGCATGTGGTGCGTCTGAACGACATTATGGATGGGTATATGCACAACGAAAAGTGTGCCACAGACAAGCCGAGGCTTATGAAACTGCGCATACATCCGATGGACGACTCAAACCGTGTGGAGCGTTTCAATGTGAAGCCTTCGATGCTTGACCATACGCGACATGTCAACAACTCCGAATATATCCGTTGGATCGACGACAATCTCCCTGACGGCAGGAGCCTGTCGTCGATAGAGATCACCTATCATGCGGAGACGAAACCAGGCGAGGCGGTCGAAATATTGCGCTGTATGCCTGACGATTGCACTGTTCACTACCAGATTTTTGCCTTTGACCCTTGCGATACGGGGAGTCGCCGCCTGTCGTCGTCGGCGATAGTGGGGTTGAAAGGTTGAATTGTGCTTTGAAAAAGGCATGAAAAAGAAAGCTCCCGATTGGGGGCTTTTTTTGCGGGGTTATTTCACGCCAATGAGAGCCTTGTAGTCGTGAACGTTTTTTGCGTTGCGCATCTGCAGTTCGAGTTCGCGAGGGTTGCGGTTGATATAATCTATCAGCTTTTCCTGCATTTTTACGGTCAGCGTCTGCATTTCGTCGAATATGCGCAGGTTGTCTCGTGTGGCTATGGAACCCTTGTAGTGGTATGAGTCGATCATGGCGTTGTAGCCGCGGCGGATGTAGGTGTATTTCTTGGTGAGTTCGAGAATTTCCTTTTCGTGGAGTTCCTGCAAGACGATGTTGTCGTAGATTGCCATGCATTGTTTCTGCATGGCGAGGAGGCTGTGCATTTCGTCGAAGAATTTGTTTCCTTCGTCTGGAGTGGTGAACGAGGGCGTCCAGGTGTAGTGGGCTCTGAGGGTGCGCTGTCCGTCGCTCAAGATAGCGAGCGAGCGTTTCATGGTTTGGCGGTACAGTGTGGAGCGTTTGAGGAATTCCTCGTTGTTTCGTATTGTGTCGCGCAGATATACAAGGGCGAGATATTGCAGGTAAACGGTTCGGTAGTTGTGCATGTTGCTGCGGTAGGCTTCGAGTTCGTGGCTGTTGCGGAAGGCGGGATAGGGGTTGGCTTGTTGGCGAAGGGTGTTGAATGCACCTGTGAGGTCGCTGTATTTGCGTCCGACGCGCCTGATGGTGTCGGCGATTTGCTCAAGTTCGCGTATTCCGGCATCGGAGTTAAGGTATTCCTGCTGTATGGATTCGAACTCTTTAAGTTTGTAGACGAACTGCTGCCCTCCTTCGACTGTGGTGAAGTCCGGAACGAAAGAGGTGTTTCGGACGATGTCTTTATATGGGTTGGCGTGGCCAGTGTTGCCGAGCATGGCAATGATGCTGCCAGTGTTGGCTTCGATACGCCTCAACCAGTCGATGGTCTCAATATAGTGGTTTTGGATATGTATGATTTCGAGTAGCTTTTGTACGTATAGCCGATATTCGGGCAGTGTGTTGAATATAATCGGTACCGATGGCGGCTTATAGCTGCGAACGTACGACTTGTAAATTTCGCGCTGGTCGTTGCCGGCTTTGAATTTCAGTGTGTTCTTGAAATTTTCTATGAGGAAAGGGTAGGAGCCGGTGCCGAGGACATCGCGTCCGATAATGCTGTCCGAGAGGTGGCGCTGCAGACTGTCGCATTGAAGCAGCATGGCGAAATATTCGTCAGAGGTGTCATTGCTTTCGATATGGTAGTTTTGGTATAGCTTGCGGTATTTCTGTTTGATGTCGTGCAGGAATATTTTGCGTTCTTTGTCGGCCACGCCTTCCTCGTCGCATTGTTTGATTATCTGTTGGTGCTGACGTTTGATTCGGTCTTTCAGGTCCAGCCTGTCTTTTTCGCGCTGCAGAGATGTGGCCTCTTGTCTGTTGGCGGTGGGAGGCAAGGTGTCCTGTGCTGCCGCGATGAGTGGCAGCAGCAGGAACATTGCCAGTATTGTGGTTGTAGGCTTGAAAGTCATTGGATTGTTGTTATTCTCCAAATGACGAGCCGTCGAAGCAGTGGGTGCAAACCTTTTCCTTGGGCAGCCCAATTGCGTCGCACACGGTTTTGAGGCTGTTGAATTTGAGGGTGTCGACACCGACGCGCTGGCGTATCATTTCGACCATGTTGGCGTACTGTACGGTCGTTTCGTCGCGATAGGCTTCGATGTTGCGTATTTCGCCGTTTTCGAGTTCCTCGATACAGCGTCGGGTGATTAGTTCCATATCGTTTTTCGATGCGGAGAAGTTGAGGTATTGGCAGCCGTGAACCAGTGGTGGGCAGCTGATACGGACGTGGACTTTCTTGACGCCGCAGTCGTAGAGCATTTTCACGTTGTCGCGCAGTTGTGTTCCGCGCACAATGGAGTCGTCGCAAAAGACAACTTCTTTTCCCTCAAGCACTTTGCGGCTTGGGATAAGTTTCATTTTGGCCACAAGGTTGCGGGCTTCCTGGTTGACGGGCATAAAACTGCGGGCCCAGGTGGGGGTGTATTTCAAGACGCCGCGTTTGTAGGGAATTCCCTTTCCAGCCGAATAGCCAAGTGCCATGCCGATGCCTGAATCGGGGATGGCCGACACGTAGTCGGCCTGCACATCGTCTTGCTGCCCCATGATATAGCCCATTTGGTAGCGGACTTCCTCGGTGTTGATGCCTTCGTATTCTACGCAAGGGTAGCCGTAGTAGATCCAAAGGAAGGAGCATATCTGCATTTTGTCGTTTGGGGCGAGCATCTGTTCGAGGCCGTTGGTGGTAATCTTTATAATTTCGCCTGGACCGACGAAACGGGTGGTGTTGTAGTCGAGGTTGATGTAGCTGTGGCTTTCGGATGCGATGGCATAGCTGGTTCCTTTGCGTCCGATAACCAGAGGCGTACGGCCCAGGTAGTCGCGCGCGGCGATCACTCCGTCGGGGGTGAGTATCAGCATTGTGCAGCTGCCTTTGACGTTTTTGTAGACATTCTGTATGCCCTCGACGAAACTTTTGCCCTGGGTGATAAGCAGTGCCACAAGCTCGGTGGGGTTGGTGCTGCCCATACTAAGCTCGGTAAACTGCTGGTTCATCGAGAGGCATTTTTGCTCCAATTCGGGTATATTGTTGATTTTCGACACGGTAACAATGGCAAACCGGCCCAAGTGAGAGTTGACAACTATTGGCTGTGCATCGGTGTCGCTGATAACGCCGATGCCGTAGTTGCCTGTCATCTCGTGCAGGTCGCCGGTGAACTTCGTGCGGAAGTACGAGTTTTGGATGTTGTGGATGTTGCGGTGAAAGGTGCCGTCGTCGACCGTGCTCAAACCGGCTCGTTTTGTGCCGAGATGTGAATGATAGTCGGTTCCGTAAAAGAGGTCTGTGATGCAGGGCTCTTTTGATACAATGCCGAATAGTCCGCTCATTTTTTTGTGTTTTTGATGATTAAGAAAAATATGTTGTATTGAGTTGTGTTCTTTGGATTTGTTAGGATGTGGGTTGTTGCAGGTTTCGGGGCGACTGTTTTAAACAGTTGTGCCCTACTCGCAGAAATCAAGGTCGGCAATGGCGTTTTCGCGTGTAATTGTTTCGTTAGTTATGGTATTGACAAGGTGTGGGTCGAAAGGGCGTTGCAGGCGAATGTAGTTGTCGGTGAGTCCGTGCATTTTGCCGTCGTGGTTGTCGCTTTCCCATAGAACGGGTCTGGTTTTTCCGATTTGGCTTTCGACAAACGCTGCAAGTTTCTGGTTGGAAATGGAGTGCAGTTGCTGGCTGCGTGTTCGTCGTGTGTGGACATCGGTTCGTGGGGTGAGTTTCAGTGCTGCGGTGTGTGGCCGTTCGGAGTAGGAGAACACGTGCAGGTAAGAGAGGGGCAGGGTGGTTAGGAAATTTTTTGTTTGCTCGAAGTGTTCGTCGGTTTCGCCATTTATGCCGGCTATTATGTCGGCTGCAATGCAGGCGTCGGGTAGCCGTTGTTTGATGAATTCTATGCGCTGGCGGTAGAGTGAGGTGTCGTAGTGCCGGTGCATAAGTTTCAGCACGGCATCGCACCCGGCCTGTAACGGAATGTGAAAATGGGGCAGGAAAGCCCTGGAGCGAGCGGTGAAATCTATTATTTCCTCCGTAATGAGGTTCGGTTCGATGCTTGAGATGCGATAGCGTTTAATCTCTTCTATTTTGTCGAGTTCATGCAGCAGGTCGATGAAGCGTTCGCCGTTATGAAGTCCGAAAGTTCCTGTGTTTACTCCTGTGAGAACAATTTCTTTGGCTCCGTTTTGTGCGCACAGCCTCGCCATGGCCACGGCCTCGGAGATTGTTGCGCTGCGAGAGCGTCCGCGTGCGATAGGTATGGCGCAGTAGGTGCAGAAATAGTCGCAACCATCCTGGATTTTGAGAAAGGCGCGAGTGCGGTCGGTCGACGACCAGGCTGGTGCGAATGTCGGCAATGTATGGCCGTCGGTCGGTGGTCTGAATCCGGCGATTCTTCCCTTTTCGATGATTCCGGGCAGCAGGTGCTTCTCGCTGTTGTCGAGAATGAGGCTTACGCCTTTGATTTTTTCGATCTGCGCTCGTCCGGTATTAGCAAAACAACCAATCACAGCCACATGAGCGTCTGGATTTTGCCTTAAGGCCTGCCGTATGGCGTTGCGGCATTTGCGTTCGGCCAAGGCGGTGACAGTGCAGGTGTTTATTATGTAAATGTCAGCTTCGGCGTGGTAGTCGACTATTGTGTGGCCGCTTTTCTCCATCTGCTGCAGCAGGTGGCTTGTTTCGGCAAAGTTCAATTTGCAGCCCAGTGTGTGTGCGGCTACCTTCAATTTAATTTTGAATTATGTGATTCAAAATCCCGTGTCACTCCCCTGGTATCACTCCGTTGCGTTCGTTTTGCATAGCCTGTACCAGTTTGATGCAGTCGTCGTCGGGGAATATGACGAAATTGGGGTTTGGGTCGAGGTCGAGAATGTCGCGACCCTCGGAGTCTTTTTTGATACCTTTGATGCATGATGTGGCTGCCACAACGCGGTTTTTCTTGTTCACCATCGAGAACAGTTCGTCGCCCAGTCGGTTGCGCACCAGTTCGGGATCCTCTGTGGCAGTGATTTTCGAGCCGTCGTTGAGATAAACCAGCACTTTGTTTTGGGTTGTTGTCACCGGCACGAGATAGGCAATTTGGTAGATAGACAGATAATGTGCGGTTTTGCCTTCGAGAATCAGCACCTTACGGTCGATGAGGAAACCTTTCTGCCAGGTTTCGTCAATGCTTTTCAGGCCGTTTTCGTAGTAGATGCTGTGGCCGTCTTTCGAGCCGCGGTAGTAGGTGCATTCGTGAGCGAGCTGTCCGTTTTCGTTCCATTCTGCCAGTCGTCCGTCGAGCGAACCGTTCTTGTAATTGCCGGTGAGATATGCTTTTTTGCCGGTACGCTTCCACCAGCGTCCTTCTTTTTTGTTGTCCTTCCAGGTGAGAACCTCGGCGGTGTCGGCGTTGCGTTCAAAGATAACCTGCACACCCTCTTTCACGCCCATTTTGTAGTTGGCCTGCTTGATGAGCCTGCCGTCCTCGGCGAAGAAATCCCAGCGACCGTCGCGGTTTTTGAGAAAATATTCGCCCTTGGCCACCAGTCGCCCTTTTTCGTCATAGGCCTCGTGTTTGCATCGCTTGCCGTCGTTACCGACGAAAGTGTTGCGCAGGCGCACGTTGCCGTTGGCGTAAAAGTATTCGAAAACGCCGGTTTCGTGCCCGTCCTTGAAGTTACCTTCGAAAATCTTGTGTCCCTGTTTGTCGGTCTTTATCCAGTGCCCCTGTTTGCGCCCCTGTTTGTCGATAGTGTTCTGTGCGCTGCATATAAGACTTAAACCGATGAATAACAGAATAAAAGAGTGTGCTTTCATTTATTTCGTTTTTTGTATCGCAAAGTGCAAATGTACGAAAAAGTTGAATGATACGTTATGAAATTTGAAACGTCACTTTATACTGTGGGCGTCGAACCATTCGTCGCACCTTGTGTTTATTTCAGGCTATCATCCTTTACAAACATCCTACCTGAAAAACTGACAGGGCAAGACAGAACAAACAGATGTATGAAAAAACAAGGCAAACAATATAAATAAAGGCACTGTCAAATTTTGCCCCGCAAAGGGCATAAACATATTTAGCCTAAGGCGGCGCCTTGGGTAGATCAAAGAGTCACAAATATCGCGCTGTAAGGGTAGAACCTTAAATTCGAATTTTTAGATTACCTGAAATAATACAAATCAAACATACAATGAAAACAATGAAAACTATTCTCATGTTTGCGGTCGCAGTGCTGCTGACCTTTGGGAACGCCTCGTGCGGGAAGGATGACACTTCCACAACCGACAACAACCAAATCACGCCAGCCAATCCGACTGACCCGAACAACCCCAGCCCAACCTCTGGCCAGTGGATAGCCCTCGGACTACCGAGCGGACTGCTATGGTATTCCGTCAACCTGGGCGCGACAGCCCCCGAACAGTACGGCGACTACTACGCCTGGGCCGAAACCCAACCCAAGAACAACTACAGCTGGAGCAATTACAAGTATGCCACCGTGGATGCCGTCGGCGATCTGCAAACCTTCACCAAGTACAATACCAGCGTCGACTACGGTGCAGTAGACAATTATATCACACTTCAAGCCTCCGACGACGCAGCCACCGCAGTGTTGGGCAACGGCGCCAGGATACCGACTTTGAACGAGTGGCGGGAGCTACTCGACAACACGAGCGTCCAGTGGGCAACCCAAAACGGCGTCAACGGACGCAGGTTCACTGCCGCCAACGGCAACAGCATATTCCTGCCCGCAGCAGGCTACCGACACAGTTCGGAGTTATACGTTGCAGGCTCGGACGGGTGCTACTGGTCTGCGTCGATCCTCGAAACAAACCCGTTCTACGCTTGGCGCATGGAATTTGATTCGTACGACCATAAAGTGTTCCCCGGCAACCGCCTCTATGGACAATCCGTGCGTGCGGTGCGTTCACAGAACTGACCGCTCCACGCCTTACTGCGACAAGTGTGTGGCAGGGCGAATGCAACAATTTTTGCGCTCGCCTTGCTCCTTTTTTATGCAGGATATCTTTCAAGTGCCACCTTATTTAAGACTAATCATCATTTAACCTCCGTTTACCACAAAACGTTTTAGGACACTAATGAATAGCAATTGCAATTTTTTTAGCGGGTGTGCGTTTCTTTTTTGTGGTCATAATGTCACGCCAATAGAGGAATCTAAATATCCAACACGCTCAAAACGCGATATGCAGCCCCGACTAATCCTGGTGTTTTTTCTTGCGATGCTCCCTTTTTTCGCCGTGCGAGGGCAGGCAACGCTGTCGGGTCGTGTAGCGTCGAAAGGGATGGGAGTGGAGTTTGTCGCCGTAACCGCTAAAAACGCAAACGGCACAGTAGCGATACGCACCGACAAAAGGGGCGACTATTCGCTGTCGTTGCCGCTTGGCGATTCGGTCGAAGTGCGATTCTCGTTGCTTGGCTATCGCGACACTGTTGTGTCGTTGCGTGTGGCGGACGGCGAAAGGCGACTGAAACTCGATATGGAAATGAATGAGGCGACGAGTAAACTTGACGAGGTAGAGGTGGTGGGGCAACGTTCCGCATCGGGCAGCTATACGCATATCAGCATGTCGCAAATAGAGAACATCGCCGGACCAAGCGAAGGAGTTGAAACTGTGTTGAAGACTTTACCCGACGTGTCGTCGAACAATGAACTTTCGTCGCAGTATTCGGTGCGAGGCGGCTCTTTCGACGAGAATCTGGTTTACATCAATGGAGTGGAAGTGTTTCGTCCGCAATTGGTCCACAGCGGCCAGCAGGAGGGTATGAGCATTATCAATCCCGATATGGTCGACCACCTCATGTTTTCGCCTGGCGGATTCGAAGCCGTCTATGGCGACCGAATGTCGTCGGTGCTCGACATCAGGTATCACCGTCCCGACAGGTTCCGTGCAAAACTTTCGGGTTCGCTCCTTGGCGGGGCTGCATGGGCCGAAGGCAGCGTGCGTAACTTTTGGTTCAACATTGGTTTTCGCTATCACAGCAACCGCTATATTTTAGGGTCGCTCGACACCAAGGGCAGCTATAAGACGGCCTATTCAGACGTTCAGGCACTGTTGGGCTACAAAATCAACGACAAAACCGACCTCACTTTTCTCGGTATATGGACGCGCAACCGCTATGGCCTTATACCCGAAAGCCAAACCACCACTTTCGGCAGTTTTATGCAGTCGTTGGAACTTGACATATATTTTGATGGACAGGAGACCGACAAATATTCGACCCTTTTGGGAAGCCTGGCTCTCGATTGGCATCCCAGCGAGTCGTTCAGCTTGAAGTGGCAGACCTCCGTGCAGAGCAACGACGAGGCGGAACTCTACGACATACAGGACCAGTACTGGCTCTATGAGCTGGCCATCGGCTCGCAAGCGGGGCAGGTTGACAAGTTCGACCGCGGTGTTGGCACGTTTCTCGAACATGCTCGAAACTATCTGCAAACTGGCATTTACAGCACCGAATTGCGCGGCACCCACTATGCCAAACTTGGCTCTTGGCGCTGGGGCGCAAAGGCGCAGTACGAGACCACCTACGACCGCGTAAGCGAATGGAAGTGGGTCGACTCGGCAGGCTACTCGTT
>CAJONE010000028.1 GCA_905235855.1 uncultured Bacteroidales bacterium | reverse complement strand
CATTGCCATCGTGTCCGATCGCAATGCTGCTGATCCTAACGCTTGCGCAGTTATGCAGGCTGCCACCACCGCCAACCTCAATGCTCCTTATGTGGGTATCAGTGAGGCCAACGAGGTCAGTCTGAATGCATATCCCAACCCCGCCACCGACCACCTCACCATCGAGGCTGGCAGCAACATAAGCGAGATTTGCATCTACAATGCCCTTGGACAGAAAGTGTATAGCAACAACAGCATTAATGCTGAATACTTTGTTGTCAATACCAGCGATATGGCTGCCGGTATGTACATGATCGCCATCCGTACCGACAAGGGTGTCGCCTCACAGCGCTTCGCCATTGCTCGCTAAGACATCATTGACAAACCAATAGTCGATTAAATACAGAGGGTGCTAAGTTCTATTAGCACCCTCTTGTTTTTTTTATGCTCAAGTCGGGCTTAGAACTGATTTTTCACCCATAACGCTATCTCTGGGCTCAAAACGGGTGCGGGATGCGGTATATGCTTTTCACAGAGCCCATGTACCCTTTGTCTGGCTGTGTTGTTGCTGTTGTTCACATCCGTCCACTCGTATGTTTCGTTGACGTGTTCCACACGGTAGCAGAGTTCAACAACGTCGTTGTGATGGAATCCTGCCGCCATGAGGTCCGCTGTGGTGGCTATTTCTGTTCTGTCTACCAGATAGCCGTCGGCGATGAAGTTCATCGGCGGATAGTAGAAGTTGCCAAGTTCTGTTTCGTCGAGTGTGATGAAAATCTTGGTTGTGTCGAGATAGCTGGCTTCGCCGTAGTTGCCCAGACGATAGAGCGGCGCCAGTGTTTCGCCTGCATTCAGGGTCATCGATGTGATTGTTGTCGTGGAGTCGCTGCCCACAAATTCGATGGCCATGTCGATATTGGTATGGCTACCGTTGAAGCATAGGGTTGGGAATGCGGCCGCTGTGGCGTTCATATTCCAGCTCTCGCCGAAAGCTATCCATGTGTCATCCGACATCTGCTCCCATGCGTAGTTGTTGGGCGATGCTCCGAGATAGTTCGTCCAAAGTCCAAAGAACGAACCTGATGAAACCGCGCTTAAGTCAACACCGACAAATACATGTCCTGTCACATCGAGGGCGTTGTCGAGTTCCCATACGTAGTATGATGAGCTGCTTAGCGAACTCATTGCAACTGTCTTTGATGCCAGCACGGTTGTGGGTTCGCCTGTCGAACCGTCCCAGATGGTGAATGTCACGTTGCCACCGGTACCCGATGTGGAGTACAGGTAGGTGACGCTTGTGATATTGGCGGTGCCGTATATAGGTATCCAGTTGGCTTTGGCTTTGTCGCCGTAGTAGTTGTTGCCCATATAATAGCCAGAGTCGAGGGTGCTGTTGCGGTCTAAACCGAAACTGTAGAGGTGGGTTGAGTCTTCTTCCCACACGTAGCCAGAGTTATACGTCCATCCAAACTCGGTGTCGCCAAATAGGTAGTCGTCCACGCAGCCAGATTGGTGTGCCATTTGTGTTATGTTGATGGTTGTTGTACCACCGTCATAGGTGAAAGTGATGTCGCAATTGCGTTCATCGCCCATGTTCTCCGCTGTGATAATTGACACTGTACCCCCGTCGGTACCCGATGTGGGCGATACCGTGATCCAGTCACAGGTTGTCGAGACACTCCATTCGGTGTTGGAGTTGACAACCACATCCTCGGTCCCCATAAGCGGGTCGGAGGTGACTGCGACAGGTGTAACCACAACGTATGGCTCGTTCGACTCGCAGAAATGGGTCGAAACAAGTACATCATAATATGTAAAGCTTAACGCGCTTCCTGAATGAACCGAACCGTTGTAATGTATTATGCCATTGTTGTATTCGGACTGTTCGGGCTGGTTTGCGATATCAACAAACCAGCAATCATAAGCGTTGGATACTGCCGTTACATTCGCAAAATCGAACATTACATAATAGTCACCCGTAACATCAACCGCAGCATCCAGTTTGACTCCATAGCCATAACCATAATAAACTGTGGCTCCACTTATTGTTGTATTTCCATCAGCGGCACTCCTCAATGTACTTATATTTATTGTTTTAGTTGTGAGCAAATTGCCAAGTTCTCCATTGTTGTCATCATATATTTTTATGGCTACGGAACCTGCAGTCGCAGAAACATAATAACCAGCAAGCGTTATAGAATCAATAGAACCTACTTTGTTGTTGGGAAATTTCTGTCCGAATGTCATACTGTAGCTGCTGAAGTATTCCTGGTAGTATTGGCCTGTGACATTGAGTCCTATGGAATCGTGGTCGAAAAGGTCTGAAGGACCCGTTGTAACGCAGAGATCCGATTGGTCGTTCTGTGTGACGCTGATTGTTGCAGTCTGCGCTCCTTGTGTGATGGTGATTGTGCCGGTAATGGGAGCTCCCGTCTCGTTAGCGGCTGCGGTGATGGTCATTGTCGTGGTGGCTCCGCCGCCTGCCCCAGACGTGGGGCTGATTGTGAATGCGACATTGCTGCATGTGGCTGTCCAGTTGCCGCTGATTGAGGTGGCCGATGTTATTGACGAAGTCTTCGATCCGCCGCCACTTGCTATGGTCACTGCCGATGGGGTTGCTCGCAGCGAGGCGGCAAGCGACTTGGCACAGTTTACGGCTGCTTCGGCATCGATGTATCCGTTGCCGTCAATTGTGTTGCTGCCCGATGCGAGATCTATGGCTGTCGACTGTAGGCAGCTTTTAACCTGTGCCGGTGTCATCGACGGATAGGCCGAAAGCATCAGGCCGCAAAGTCCGGCCACTGTCGGGCAGGCCATCGAGGTCCCCTGCATGCCGTCGTAATACTGACCCTGCAGTGCCGTGAAGCCACTGATGCGGTTGAACTGGTTGGTACAATAGGTGGTGCTCAAAATGTTTGAATAAGAACTGTTGGCATTGTAGAACCCGCCTGGTGCTGCGATGTCGGCACGCCCGGACCCATACTCTGAAAAGTATGAGAGTTTGCCGTTCTTGTCTACCGATGCCACGCTGATAACGCTCGTGTAGCCGGCTGGATAGTTGATCGCGTTGTCTCCGTCACCGTCGTTGCCGGCAGCGGCAACAAGCACTACACCGTTGTTGGCGTAGCTTTGGTAGGCCTGTCGTTCAGAGTTAGACGAACTCGTTGAACCATACGACATACTCACTACATTGGCACCTTTGTTGACCGCCCAGGCCACGCCATTTGAGCAGTAATAAAGATTGTCATTGTTGTCTGCGGCGCGTACTCCTATAAGGGTCAATCCGCTCCCGCTTGTTCCGTCGCCGCCGCCGATTGACGAGATGCCAACACCGTTATTGTTTTTAGCGGCCACCAAGCCGGCACAGTGTGTGCCGTGCGACCAGTCGTAGGCGGGGCAGTTGTTGTTGTAGAAGTTGTTGTAGCTGCAGGTCGTGCTTTGGCTGACCGATGTCGGAGGCGCTGAATTACCTACAGAGGCTGTGCCCGACGCAAACGAACACATGTTGGACGAGGCAATGCCCAAATCGGGATGGCCTCCCCATACGGCTCCGTCGACCACGGCCACTTTGATGTTCGAACTGGCCACTTGTGCTGCCCACGCGGCCTCGGCGTTGATCATCGTCAGATTCCACTGATAGGCCCCATAACTGGTGCCCCACGTACTCGAATAGAGCGGGTCGTTATAGGTGACGAACAGTTTCGGCAGCGGCACGCGCTCGGCGTATTCCACTTCAGGCAATGCCTCCAGTGCTGCAATAAACTGGTCGATGCGCTTGTACTGGGTGAACTCCAGTCGGATGATGCGCTCCGTTACCGGGTCGTTGAACGCATACAGCGGACGTGTGATAAGCGTCACGCCATACTCGGCAAAAAGGTTTGCGTACTGCTTCATCTCCGACGGTTCGATACGTGTGTCGTCTTCCACTCGGATCTGGAAATCGTAGCTGTCCACAAACTTGAAATACAGATGCCCGTCAATGTAGTCGGGATCCCACGTTTGCGCCCTCAGCCCTACAACCGCAAGACAGGCAAGCGCAGCAAATAGTAATTTTTTCATAAGTTGTGAATTTTATTGTTTTTTCATTTTGGGATTTTCAAGTTCACCGAATTATGTATGTAATTATAAATGTTTTGAAAACCAATAGTTTGAAAGCAAATGGTCACTTTGCTTAAAATACAAATACAGACTACAAATTTAGTTTTTTTGTCAAAAAAAAGCAAAAGCTGTCGAAAAAAAAGTTTTCAACAGCCTTTTGGTCTCATGTTTCTATTGCCTCTTTCTTACAGGTTGTGCTACAAGATTGTATATGTTGTATGCATGTGCATTTTTTCAGGCGGTTTGGCGACTTGAATGGTCTGCAACCTTATCAATATTGTTCTTTCTCGTTGGGGAAGTCCACGCTTTTCACATCGTGGATATACTGCCGTATGGCGTTGCTTATCTCGTGGCCGAACGAACCGTAGGTGCGCAGGTAGCGTGGCGAGAACTGCTGGGTGATGCCCAGCATGTCTTGAAGCACCAGCACCTGACCGTCGACATCGCTTCCTGCCCCTATGCCTATGGTTGGGATTTTCACTTCGCGGGTCACTTGCGCCGCAAGACTCGCCGGTATTTTCTCCAACACCATAGCGAAACACCCTGCCTCCGCAAGAACGTGTGCGTCTTTCATAAGCCGCTCGGCCTCCTCTGTTTCTGTCGCCCTCACGGCGTAGGTCCCGAACTTGTTTATGCTTTGTGGCGTTAGGCCAAGATGTCCCATCACCGGTATGCCAGCGGTGAGTATGCGCGAGATGGATTCTATCACCTCCTCGCCTCCTTCGAGTTTCACGGCATCGGCCCCTGTCTCTTTCATTATGCGTATGGCCGATGCCAATGCCTGTTTCGAGTTGCCCTGATAGGTGCCGAAGGGCATGTCGACTACCACAAGCGCACGTTTGATGGCTCGCACTACCGATGCCCCATAGAATATCATCTGGTCGAGTGTTATGGGAAGTGTGGTTTGGTAGCCTTGCATCACGTTAGCTGCCGAGTCGCCCACCAACACCACGTCTATCTTCGCATTGTCAAGCAGTTTGGCCATCGAATAGTCGTAGGCCGTAAGCATCGCTATCTTTTCGTTGTGTAGCTTCATGTTCTGAAGCACCCTTGTAGTGACCTTGGTCACATCGGTTTGCAAGTATGCCATAGATGTAGGTTGCTTTTTCGTAATCATGTAATGTCATCGTTACATGATACATATACATTCTGTTTTTCCTCCTGTCAGATTTCCTCGTCTTCGCCCTTTTTCTGTTTTTTTGTGGGTTGGGGCACATCCTCGTCGTCATCTTCTTGCTCTATTATGCGAAACAGATCCCGTAATGCAGGCTTTATCTCGTAGTCGCCATGCTTGTTTACTCGAAATGCCTTGTAGTGTTTACCGCCAAACTCGAAAGCCCCTTCCTCAACTTCGGATATGGCTGGAAAAAAATAACTGTTTATTTCTTCGGGCTGTATGCGTTTGCCAAGATATACGGTGTCAAGTTGTGTGGCGTTGATAGCCGCCTGCACTGTTATCTTGGTCTTGTCTTTCGATTTCAGTTTTTTTGTCGATAGGGCCTTGTATTCCAGTTGGCCTTTGTTGTTCTGTTTTTTCGAATATATGCGCAGTTTCCCTGCCCACTGCTGCGGGGTGAATGGGAAACGCACGTATATCGAGTCGGGCAGCGTGGCCGAACACTCTCCAATTTTGCGGCTAAAGTTGCTGTGCAACACTATGTATCCAGCTTGCAGGATGATGTATTTACGGTGTGGTATCAGGAAGTAGCGCTCTACTATCTCTTTGTAGTCAAGATGTTCCTCAATTTTAACTTCCAGTGGGGCAGGGCAGGTGTCTTTTGTGTTTTGCACGGCATAGACAGCTCCTTTTTGTATGGCAAGCGAGGCGTAGTAGCCGTGTATCATCGTGTCGTTGGCGGGCAGAAAACACCCGCGTGATGTGCCGATGCACTCGTCTGGGTTATTCTTGAACGTTACGAGCACGTTGCCTTTCAGTTTTACGGTCTTGTTCAATGTCTGGCGGCTTTCTGGCAGGTCGGCCATATTGAGCACGTTTATTGTGCCAGGAACCTCATAGCGCAGTGCCTCAACTGTGTCGCCGTGGCATGAACAGTGTATCGGATTATAGGAAATCCGGACAGGAAATGGTGCGTAGCTCCGTCGGCAAAAATAGTCATACACTGCATGGCAGCGGGCTTCCATCATACGATCGTCACCATCGGCATATCCCTCCACTGTCATCGTGTAGAAATTTGGGTTGTCGCGGTTTTGGAAGGCGTAGTTGTAGACCGAATCCAACATGTCAAGGTCGCTTAGGGTTAGCGTCGTGTCGCTCCCGAACTCCATTACAAGATAGAACGTCTCAGGATAGGCTGCCAGCACTTTCTTCATGTCTTTCACGGGCTTTGCACTCGCTACATACAAGCCGGTCTGTGCGGGCAGTGAGTTGAAAAATGAAAACTGAATGGCGAGAAGCAGCAGCGGTATGGCGGAAAGGCGTTTCATCGGCGAGTTTTTTGCGGAATTATGGATACAACGGATGCGACAGTTACCGTAATCGTTTATATTGCAATTTCCGTTTTCAGTTTTTCGATCAGGTCGTCGGTCGAGATATTTTCGGCCTCAGCATAGTAGTTGCGCACAATGCGGTGGCGAAGTACGTTGGTCGCCACAGCGCGCACATCCTCTATGTCGGGCGAGTACTTACCGTTCAGTGCGGCGTGGGTTCGCGCCCCTATAATGAGATATTGCGACGCGCGCGGTCCGGCTCCCCATGAGATGTATTTGTCGGCCAGCGTTTCGCCTTTGCCGGTCGGACGCGTGGCCGTCACCAGTCGCACGGCATATTCGCACACATTGTCCACCACGGGCATGTGGCGTATGGTGCGCTGGTAGCCTGTAATGTCTTGTGCCGAAAGAACAACGTCTATTTGCGGATTGTTGTCCACCGTTGTTTCTTTTACAATCGCCATCTCCTCGTTGAAAGTGGGGTAGTCGAGCCGCACGTTAAACATAAAGCGGTCGAGTTGGGCTTCGGGTAGGGGATAGGTGCCTTCCTGCTCTATCGGGTTTTGCGTGGCCAGCACAAAGAACGGCTCCTCCAGTCGGTAGGCTTTGCCCGACACGGTGACGGCTTTTTCCTGCATGGCCTCCAGCAGTGCAGCCTGCGTCTTTGGCGGTGTGCGGTTTATTTCGTCGGCCAACACTATATTGGCAAAGATCGGACCTTTGATAAACCGAAACTGGCGGCTCTCGTCGAGGATTTCAGTGCCGGTGATGTCCGACGGCATTAGGTCGGGGGTGAACTGTATGCGGCTGAACGACAACCCCAATGCCTTCGACAGTGTGTTTACCATCAGTGTCTTGGCCAGTCCTGGCACGCCCACAAGCAGGCAGTGACCGCCCGAAAACACGGCGGTGAGAAGGCTCTCAACGGCTGCATCCTGCCCTATAATTACTTTGTTTATCTCGGTTTTGAGCGTGTTATAGCGTGATACAAGATTGTCAAGTTCTGATTTATCTGACATTTTATTGATGTTGTTTCAATGATTATTTTTTTTCTGTTTTTTTTTATGATTTTACAGCTTTGCCACTAACGGATGCAGACAAACTTGATTGGCAGGTATTTTGAGTCGATGTGTGTTGTTGTTGGTGGCTTGTCGGTGCATTGGTTATTTTCCTGTCCAATTAAGGCGGAATTCGCAGTCTTTGTATTCGTCGGCTATGCGGATATACGTGTTTTTAATCATCTTGGCCGACCATTCCATTATTTTTTTGTCCTTTTTTTCCTGCAGGGCAGCCTCGCTTATTCTATCGTAGTCATCGGTGAGGTTGGCCTTGTGTTCTGCTGTCCTTTTGTCGAGCCGCATAATACGATAGGCGTCGCGTTGGCTCTCTGTCTTGTATAAGAGTGCGTTGGTGATGTTACCGACTTCAACGCCTACCACAGACACGCCAGGAAATTGCTCTGCCACCTCTTCTTTTGTGAAACGGGTGTTGGATGTCATTTCGTTTGTGACGGTGCCGCCCTGCGACTTGCTTGGACCGTCGGAGTATTGTCGTGCCGCGTTGTCGAAAGCAATCTTGCCCGAGCGTATTTCTTGCGCTAAGCTGTCGAGCCGCATTCGCGCCTTGAGCAGGTCGTCTGACGAAACTTTAGGTATCATAAGTATGTGCCTTACGTTCACCGAATTTCCGCGTCGCTCGATAAGCTGTATGATATGAAAACCGAATTTCGTCTCTATTACGGGCGAAACTTCTCCTGGCTTCAGCGAAAAGGCCGCAGCCTCGAACTCGCTAACCATGTCGCCTCGAGTGAAGAATCCCAATTCGCCGCCTTTCGACGTTGATCCCGGGTCTTGTGAATAAAGTGTGGCCAACATGCTGAATTTCTCGCCTTTCAGCACTCGTTCACGCAGAGCAGACAACTCGGTGCGAACTCGGTCGCGTTCCATCTCCGACACATCGGGCGTTATCACTATTTCCGACAGTTCGTAAGTTTCAGGTATTGTTGGCAGACTGTCCTTTATGTTATTGTAGAAGTCCGCCACTTCGCGAGGGGTTACCGTAACATTCTGTGTGAGCTTGTATTCCACTTCTTGGCTTATCTTTCTGTTTTTTAGTTGGTCGAAGAATATGTCGTGCATCTCATCGTAGGTGTAACCCGTGGCATCACGCATGGCTTCGCGACTGCCGTATTGCCGTACGTAGTTTTTCAAATAGTATTGTACCTCCTGTTCCACTTGCTCGTCTGTTACTTCCACACTGTCCACCTCGCCCTTGTGCAGCAAGAGTTTCGACAAGAGCATGTTCTCCAATAGTGAGCATCGTGTGAGTTGGGCATTGTCTTTTCCCTGCCTCAGGCGGTACTGTACATAGCCGTTTTCCACATCGGAAATTTTTATGATGCTCTTGCCCACCACTGCAACAACTCCGTCCACTACGACTCCATCTTGGGCTTGTAACGGGTTGTGTGTCGTAAGCTGGATGTTGAACAGCGATATGAGCAGTATAAGGATTGTTTTCTTCATCGTTATGCGGGGTTTTTGTTGTGGCAAAACAGCTTCGTCTACTTCATTGCAATATGTTTTACCGATATTTCTTTATCAAACCGTCCTGCATTGCCCGGCTCAATAGCCTGCGCTGCATCTGCTTGACAATCTCAATTCTGCGTTGGTTGAGTATTATGTTTTTTATCCGTTCGGTTTCGTAGGAGAGGGGCGAGAGCTGTTCGCCGAGACGATAGTCAAGGATTTTTGCTATATATACGTCGTTGCTGTCTTCAATCACTATGTTGCGGTTGTTTTTCAGATACAGCTCCTCGTTGTATGTGGTAACGGGTACCATGGTCTGAAATTTGTAGAATGGAACCCATACATCGGCATCGAAATTATAGTCGCGGCCGAACTGTACTGCCGCTTTCTGTATCTGGTCCATGTCTTTGTCGGAAATGTCCTTCTCGGCCATAAGTTTTGCTACCGTTTTCACAGGCGGTGCGTCTTTGTCAAATTTCACGAATATGGCCTTCACTATGCTGGTACGTAGTGTGAAGTCGTCTTGGTGGTCGTTGTAGTATTCCGACAGCTCACGGTTCGAAACTACCGTGTCAAGCTCTCTGTCTATAACCAGCTGTTCGTATTCGTAGGTGAGCAGGCTCGTACGGTAGTTCTCAAGGTCTCGCTCGAAATCTTTATCCACCTCCTTTAGTGCCTGGTCCATCACCACGGTTTTCTGAATCCATTGGTCTATATAGGTGTTTGCTATTGTAGCGCTGTCCTCCGCCGAAAGCCCGTGTGCGATAACTCCGTCCAAATCGGTGCGTAATAGCTTGTGGCCGCATGCTTCGGCTATCACTTCCACTTCGTCCTGATTGCTACCGCAGGCGGATAACAAAACCGCAAGCAGCATAATCGCGAATTTTGAATTATGTGATTTGAAAGCCAAGACTCTGTTCTTGTGTGTCGGAATGATTGAATGCGTCATCTGTTCGGGCATGACGCATTCGGTGTGTCGCAAATTAATATGTTGTCTCGTCCACTACGTCCCGATGTATTGTCACATTGTATTTGCGGCGCAGGCGCTTTATAAGTTCCTCCTCCAGCTCGTTCTGATAGTCGGTTATATAGTAGCCGCGAGCTTCTTGCAAAGTCTTCAGTGCGGGGTTTGTCATCTGCTCCACTACATATATTTTGTAGCCCTTGCCTGTGCGGTGAATATAGGTTCCCGGATGCCACTCGTTGCGCGCGAGTTCGTTATGGCGCCCTTCTTCGTATGTTTCAAGTGCCACTGCGACAGGGTTCTTCACTTTCGATTTCTTGTTCACCGCTTTTGTGAGCAGCTCTTTTGTTCCACTCAACGAGGTTTTTTTCTTGCGCGCTTTCTCTACTATTTTAAAAGCTTTTGACACTGGTATACACGTACTGTCTGCAACTGTTATCACCATCGTTCTTGCTCGCTCGTTCCAGAAATAGTTCGAGTCGGCCGGATTGTTTATGTCTTTCTTCGCACGGTTGATATAGTAAAAGGTCTTAAGCCCGGAGGTGTCGTTCATGGCTTTCGACCAGATGTTTTCCTCGTTATATGCAAAGATGACAAGTCCGTTGCGGTATTCGTCCATAAGAGCTGCAAACTCGGGGTTGTCGCGTTCTAAGTTTTCATTTGCATATTTCAGCACTTCCTCGTCAATGTAATTTTTGTATCGCGCGTTGAGGTATTCGTCGAGGCCATATTTCATTTCGACGGTTTGCTTTGCCTTTACGTATCTTGCAAAATCGTTGAGTTTGTATTTCTTGTCGCCGACAGTGAACAGTACCTGATTGTCGTTCAACAGAACTGTTTCGTCGTAGTCCCACTTCTTGTGAAACACCGAGTCTGTCATCATCTTTGCCAACGGTTCCAATGTGGCTATAGGTGTGGACATTTTTTTGCCCCTTTTGTCTTTGGCGTATTCGTTCACATAGTCTTTGAAAGAGTAGCGTTTTTTTGCGTCCGCTATGAAACGGTCCTTGGGTTTGGAGTTCCGCTGGTCGCGTGAAAGTTTTTGTTTGTACTGCGATACAAGGTCTTCGAAATCGGGTATCGTGTCCTTGTGCAACAGTTTCACTATATGCCATCCGAAGCGTGTGTGGAATGGCTTGGTATAGTCTCC
The DNA here is from genome assembly GCA_905235855.1 of uncultured Bacteroidales bacterium. Lineage (GTDB taxonomy): Bacteria > Bacteroidota > Bacteroidia > Bacteroidales > P3 > Colimorpha. The sequence goes on along the minus strand of CAJONE010000028.1, from coordinate 9,385 downwards.
TTCGTGCATTCCGTCGGCTATTTTCTCAACATATTCGAACGGAAGTTTGGTAACTGGTAGCATCGGCAGGCGTCCGCCCTCTTCGGTTGTGGTTCGGTCGTCGCTCAAGCTCTTTGCTACCGATTCGAACGACTCCCCTCCACGCAGCCGCTCGTAGGCCTCTTCAATTTTGCTTTGTCCAGTTGAAAGTTTTATGTCGCCGCGCACCCAAATGTGCTGTACTTTTGACTGTCCATAGTATTCTTTCTTGTCAATTAGCTTTATTATATGGTAGCCGAAACGGGTGCGTACCGGTTGCGATATTTCCCCTACGTTGAGACTGTAGACTGCGTTTTCGAACGGGTATATCATGTCAAATACGGTGAAATAGCCCAACTCGCCAGCGATGTATGTCTTTGATTTGTCTGCATCGCGCACTATGCCGTCTTCTGTTCGCTGTTCCTCTTCCAGTGCGAGCTGGTTGAAGTTCTCTCCGTTCATCACTCGCTTGTAGATGCTCATCGCGCGCTGGTATGCCTTTAATGTGTCTGCCGGCGACGCATTGTCGGCACATTTCACCAATATGTGGTTTGCACGTACGATGTACTTGTTGCGTTCGTAGGCCTCTTTAAGCATCTCCTTTAAGGTCGCTGAGTCGAGCAGGTATGGCGATGCAAGCTCAGCACGGTATTGGTTGAGTTCCCTCACCAGTTCGGGTCGTTGATCGTAGCCTTTTGATTTTGCATCAGCCAGTTTTGCCTTGAAGTTGGCAAAAAGTTCCACATACTCATTCAAGGCCTGCCGTTTCTCGTACGTGCAGGCTGTCTTGGGCGACGACGGGTCTTTTCCAATCGACTGTAGGAACTCTTTCATAAACTCCGACCGCCGTATCTGTTGGCCGTCGATGTCGAACATCACGGGGTCATTGGCTTTTTGGCATACGGCTGTGAGGGTCACGGCTGTAAGGGCTATGGCTGAAATTATTTTATTCATGGAGCAATGGGTAATTTGTCTAAACAATGGCCGTTTAATCGTTTTGCATTGGGCAGGTGGCTACTTTTGGCTCTGCCTGCAAACGTACGTTATCTCGAGTAGTTCGGTGCCTCTCGGGTTATGGCTATATCGTGAGGGTGGCTCTCGGTGCGTCCGGCTGCGGTGATGCGGATAAATTTGGCCTGCTGAAGCGCGGTTATGTCGCGGCTGCCGGTATACCCCATACCAGCCTTCAATCCGCCGACCAACTGGTAGAGCACCTCGTTGAGCGTCCCCTTGTAGGGCACACGTCCAACAACTCCCTCAGGAACCAGCTTTTTCACGTCGGTCTCTTTTTCCTGAAAATAGCGGTCTTTCGATCCGCTCTGCATGGCCTCGAGCGACCCCATGCCACGGTATGATTTGAATTTACGCCCTTCGAATATGATGGTCTCGCCGGGAGCCTCGTCCACGCCTGCCACTAGCGAACCAACCATCACAGTGCTGGCTCCAGCCGCCAGGGCTTTCACTATGTCGCCACTGTAGCGTATGCCGCCGTCGGCAATCACCGGCACGTCATAGCCCGCCTGTTTCAACGCACCCACACATTCGCATACTGCTGTCAGCTGTGGTACACCGATACCGGCGACAATGCAACGCACGAAGCGAGCGGCGTCCGCGTTTGCTATACCTATTGCTGGGATTGTCAAATCGATATTTCAACGTACACAGAAGCATATACCGGACCGCAGGATCATGCTTATGAGGACGGCGTCTGTTCCATTTGCGGTCATGTCAACGCCTGTTCACATCAGAATACCCGGGATGGCTGGTACTGGAAAGAGGAACCGACCTATACCGATACAGGAGATAACGTAACGCATGAGGCAAGCGGCATCCGCGTGAATTATACGTATTGTGACGATTGCAACACCTATATCGCGGAGCAGGAAGAAGAGTATGTCGATACGGAGAACTCCCATTCTTATGATGAAAACGGAGTTTGCCGCAAGTGCGGGCACATCAATACATGCGGTCATGAAATCACTTGCACCGACCGATATCTGATATACAAAGACAAGGCCGTCTATGAGGATATCGGTGACTTGGCGAAGAAGAACTTGCTCTTACAAAGCAAAATCTCGGTTGGACGGCAGAACCTTTTACCGTACCCGACGAGGTTTGGGCTTATATCAAAGAAGTCCGCAAAACTTCTGACAGCTATGAAGCCGAGTGGCAGAAGAAATTCAGCGAATACAGCGCAAAATATAATCTGGTCGTCCCCAAAACGATCGATACAAGAAACTCCAGCAAAGCCGTAAGCACACCGACTTTATATCCCAGGTGGATGGAAGCAAAGACCAGCGGAATCAGACTGATATCGACCGAACCGCCATTGGCCCAGATCGAAGTAAAAGGAATCAGCTCCTTCACAAAATCAAGAACCACCGCCATAGCAGCATACATTGCCATAAAAACCATAACTCTGATCATTCTTGAATAACGACTCATAAAAAAACACCTCCTGAAAAAGGTGCCTTCCCTACGCTGGCATTATCCAGATCAGGTTACGGGTATGATCTCAGCCTTGCGGCACCCCACTTCATTATTATATAGCAGATCAGTACAGATTCTCAAAAACCGTCAGGGCATCATCATAATGCCAGTACTGATTGAGACTGTAGGAACCCATCGCATTCGCCAGCATCAGCACATACGATTTGCCCCGGTACTTGTATAGAACGATGACATTCTGACCGGCTTCCGGAGTATAACCGGTCTTGCCGCCCAGAACCTCGGTAAAGGCATTGTAGCTGATCAGCCTGATCCCGGTAGCTATCTCCTGACCGTCTTCCATCGTATAGAAAAGACTTTCCAGCAGATGCCGGCCCTCCTCAAACTTCAAAGCATCCATCACGATCAGAAACAGATCATCGAGACTGGTATAGTGATCATCATCATGCAAGCCGGTCGTATTGACAAAATGCGAATTGGTACAGCCGATTTCCAGGGCGTGTCTGTTCATCTCCGCGACCAGATCGATACCCCTGGCCGCAAAGTAGTTTTCCAAAGCCAGGGCACCATCGGCACCGGAAGGAAGCATCAGCGCATAAAGCAGATCCTTCAGCGTATATTCCTCTTCGACATGGATATATGCCAAAGAAGCATCCTCATCGATCAGATACTGCAGCTGTTCCCTGCTCAAAGAAGAAGTCTGGCTCAGATCAGATTCCAGATTAAGCACCGTATCCATCGTCAGCACCTTCGTAAGGGAAGCCGGATACATCGGCACATCATTATTCAAGGCATAGAGCCTGACAAAATCCGAAAGATCCACCAGCAGGTAACCGTGGGAATGCAGATCAAAAGCAAAAGTTTCATCTTCATAAGTAAAGACGTTGATATCACCTGTTTCCAAAGCAATGGTCCGCTCGCTGCAGCCGGCAAGCAGCAGACATAATATAATAAGAAATACTTTCTTCATACTACCTGCAGATAGAAATCATAACTCTTCAGCCGGATATCACTGTTTTCCAGATAGAAACCCATCAGCATCTTGAAATCCTGAGCTGTATAAACAAAATCCTTCATGACATCATAATTGACAAAATCACCCTTGATGACCAGCCTGAACTTCTTTAACAGCTCCACCTTCACTGCCTGCTCAGAACCCAGATGATCGATACAAAGGAAGCCGCCATGCCGGTTGGACAAAGCAACCACCTTCTTGCTGCCGCACAGCACGCAGCCATCCACCACCGGAGTGATACCGAACTTCCGGGTCAGATAAGCCAGATACATGCAGGAAAGCAGATAAGCCTGCTCCTTTTCAAAATGTTCAAAAACGAAACACAGCTGATCATAACTGTCGATCTCCCGGTTTTTCAGCGCCAGCTCGCAAAGGATATTCTTCAGCGTCATCAGCTCGATATCCTTATCTTCAAAATAATTATGCGCAAGCTTGGAACCATGAACCGTAAAAATCGTCTTGCCGGGCCGGTAATCAAAGATGAATTCATAAATGCAGCAAGGCAGAAAACGGTTCTTGCCCGCCACTTTCCTTGAACCCTTGCCGATCAGCGAAAGCAAGCCGTACTCCTTGCTTAAAACCTGCATCAGGATATCGTTTTCCCGATAATCGCTGATGCTTAAGACAAAACCCGCAAACCGCTCATTCATCTAGGTCGCCGTTGAAATAGCCCAGGGAGAACAGCTGCTTTTGCGAATTAAGCCAGTCTTCTTCCACTTTCACAAAAAGTGACAGGATGACCTTCTTGCCATCAAAGAGACGGGAAATATCCGAACTGGAGAGTTCATTGATCCGCTTGAGCATCGCTCCCTTTTTACCGATGATGATCCCCTTATGCGTATCCTTGTTGCAGATGATGGTTGCTTCAATAAAGACCTTGGAAGTCTTCTCCTGTACCTCTTCGACCCGCACAGCCACCAGATGAGGAACCTCATCATCCAGGGAAAGGATCATCTTCTCCCGGATGATCTCGGCGATCTGAAAGTCCCGGTCCCTGGTAGTCAGCACATCTTCCGGGAAGTAACGGACATCATCGTGCAGATAGGTGCAGCTGACTTTCAGCAGCTCATCGAGATTGTCTTTTTTCAAAGCAGAGATCGGAATGATCTCGGCAAAATCATAATTGGCTCCGGCGTAAGATAAGCGGGAAATCATTTGATCAGAACTCAGTTCATCGATCTTGTTCAGCAGCAGAAAGACCGGCACTTCATAGCGGAAAAGCTTTTCGATGATCTGCCTGTCCTGCTTCTGCAGACCCTTGGATCCATCAACGATATAGTAGATGATATCCACGCCATCCGCCTGAGCCAGGGCTTCCTTGTTCATATAGGAACCCAAAGCCGTTTTGGCTTCATGGATACCCGGCGTATCGATGAAAACGATCTGCATATCATCTTTATTAAGGATACCCAGGATCGCATTGCGCGTCGTCTGTGCCTTGGCTGTCGTGATCGCAACTTTCTTATCAAGCAAGGCATTCAACAAAGTTGACTTGCCGGCATTCGGCCGCCCGATGATGGCGATAAAACCTGATCTCAAAGCAGATCCTCCGGCGCAAAATTAAGCGGCAGCAGTTCTTTTATGCATGTGACAAGCTTTTGTTTACCATTGGAAAGGATGATCGGTGTATCTTCCTCCAGCAGCTCCGAAAGCACCTGCCGGCAGACACCGCAAGGAGTACCGATCCGCTTGCCATCGGAAACGATCGCCAGAGCCTCAATATCCTGTTTGCGGTAGCCGTTGGAATAAGCCGCAAAGATCGCACTTCTTTCGCCGCAGTTGGTAGCCGGATAAGAAGCATTTTCGATATTGGCTCCTATAAAGGAAGTACCATCCTTGCATAAGACGCAAGCTCCGACATGATAATTTGAATAAGGCGCATAGGCATTGTCCATCGCCTTGAAAGCTTCAGCTATAAGTTTATCCTGATCCATCCCAACCTCCTGATAAGCACCAGTATGCAGACCATCAGCGCGGCAAAGCTGGCCAGAAGCACAGCGGCACTCGCAAGATCCTTGATGGTCCTGATTTTTTCGTCATATTCACTGTTCAGATAATCACCGAGCTTTTCAACTGCGGTATTCATTATCTCCATCGAGATCACCATCCCGATACAGATGATAAAAGCCAGCCATTCATAATGATCAAGCCTGATGATCAGTCCGCCGATCAGCGCCATGATCCCCAGGATGAACTGTATCCTGACAGCCCGGTGACCTAAAGCCAGTTTCAGGCCGTGAAAAGAATCCTGAAACTTCTTTTTCAAGCAAGATCCCCCACGATCTGCCTTTGCAAAGCAAACATCTTTTCTTCATCTTCCTTATTCATATGATCATAGCCAAACAGATGCAGAAGACCATGCACGAAAAGAAAAACGAATTCTCTGGCCACGGAATGGCCATATTCTTCAGCCTGGCTGAAGACCCGCGAACGGTTGATGAAGATATCACCAAGTTCGATCTCATCTTCAAAACCGATCTCCTCTTCCCCATCCAGCAAAGCAAAAGAGATCACATCCGTCACCTTATCGATCTGCCGGTATTCGCGATTGATACGCCGGATTTTGATGGGTCCGCAGATGATCAGCGATACCGCATACTGATCTTGAAGGCCCAGGACTTGTAAGGTCCGTTCATAATATTTACTGATCAGCCCGTAATAAGGCTGAAGATCATCATACTTTGTCTGATTGATGACGTTGATCATAACCTCATTATACAATACTTGATTTACGCTTTTTTTAATGTTATATTAGATTAGCAGTCTAAAGGTATGAGTGCTAAATGACTGATAAATGGAGGTATAAATATGGCAAAAAAACAATTCAAAACCGAATCAAAAAGACTACTGGATATGATGGCCAACTCCATCTACACCAATACTGATATCTTCTTAAGAGAACTGATCTCCAATGCTTCCGATGCCCTGGACAAAAGGCACATCCTCTCCCTTACCGATACTTCGGTAAGCGCCGATGATCCCAGGATCCACATCGACATCAACAAGAAGGAACGCATCATCACCATCAGCGATAACGGCATTGGCATGGATGAACAGGAACTCGAAGACAATCTGGGCACGATCGCCCGCTCCGGCTCTTTTGAGTTCAAGGAACAGCTGGATGAGAAACAGGAAGCTGATATCATCGGCCAGTTCGGTGTCGGTTTCTATTCCGCTTTCATGGTCGCGGACCTGGTGGAAGTAAGATCCCGCAAAGTCGGAAGCGAAGATGCTCATCTCTGGACATCCGACATGGATGGCTATGAGATCAGAAAACAGAAACGTGACGAATACGGTACTGACGTGATCCTGCATATCCGCAAAAACAGCAAAGAAAAGAAATATGACAAATATCTTGAAAGCAATGAGATCCGCAATCTCATCAAAACCTATTCCGACTACATCCGCTATCCGATCGAGATGATGGTCGAGACTTATGAATATGACGATGAGGGCAAATCCAAGAAAGTAAACAAGCTGCAGACGATCAACTCCATGCAGCCGCTCTGGAAGAAAAACAAGAAAGATATTTCTGAAGAAGACTACGACAATTTCTACATGCAGGAATACTACGATTATGCCAAACCGCTCAAACGCCTGCACTACAAGGTCGAAGGCAACACTTCCTACACCGCCTTGCTTTATATCCCGTCACAAAGACCATTCAACTACTACAGCAGTGACTACAAGACCGGTCTGAAGCTCTATTCCCGCGGTGTCTTCATCAAAGACGAAGCTGATGAACTCGTCTCCGACTACTTCCGTTTCATCAGAGGTGTCGTCGATTCCGATGATCTTTCCCTGAATATCTCCCGGGAGATCCTGCAGCAGGACTATCAGATGAAAGCCTTGCACAAATCGATCGACAAAAAGATCAAAACGACCCTGGAAAAGATGCGCGATGATCAGCGGGAAGACTATGAAAAGTTCTTCGATAACTTCGGAGCTCAGCTCAAATATGGCTGTTATGACAATTTCGGCATGAACAAGGATGTGCTGATCGATCTGCTGATGTTCAGATCCAGCCGCAGCGACAAGTATGTCACCCTGAAAGAATATGTCGAAAACATGAAGGAAGATCAGAAAGAGATCTACTATGCTTCCGGTGAATCCCTGGAAAAGATCAAACAGCTGCCGCAGCTGGAGAAAATGCTGGAGAAAGATTATGAGATCTTGTATTTCACCGATCCGGTCGATGAATTCCTGACCAGCGTGATCAGGGATTATGACGGCAAAGCCTTCAAATCGATCCTGAAAGGTGATCTCGATCTTGACAGCCAGGAAGAAAAACAGGAACTGGAAAAGAAGAGTGAAGAAGCCAAGGATCTGCTGGAAAAGATCAAAGAAGTCCTCAAAGATAAAGTCAGCGATGTCAGACTTTCCACCAGACTCAAGACCTACCCGGTCTGCCTGGTGTCCGATGACGAATTATCCATCGAAATGGAAAAGATCCTGAAGCAGATGGACCAGCAAGGCGCCATCGCTCAAAAGGTCCTGGAGATCAATCCGGATCATGAGCTCTTCGCCGCCTTGAAAAAACACGCCGAAAACAACGAAGACATCTCCGAATATGCGACACTGTTGTATGATCAGGCCTTACTGATGGCCGGACTGGAACTCGATGATCCTTCCGCCTATGCCTTGAAAGTTTCGGATCTGATGCTCAAAGCTCTGAATTAAACAGTTGAAAAACTCACGCCTCCTGAGAGGGAAACGTGAGTTTTTTTGAGTTTTTTTCAAATTTTTGTTGACATTCGCCAACAAATTTGCGACAATAATTTTGGGCCAAGCGCAAGGCCCGTTTTTTTATGCCTGATTTACGGTTCTGAACAGTGTGTCCTTAACGGGCATATTTTTTTATATCTTGTATTCCCAGCTGCGGCTCAGATCACCAAAGGAGTAGATCTTCAGCGTCAGCCTGTTCAGATTGTAGATCGCTGTATATTGCGTCTTGCCCCGATCAGCGCCATTGCCGGGATCCTGAATGATCAGATCAAGGATGCTCATGATATAGTCATCCCGCAGATACCCGGCCTTGGATGTCCGTTTAAGCTGCGCTTCGATGACCATATCCCTTGGACAGCCATCCGCAAAATGGCGATCAGGCTTGCAGACATAGTGATTAGTCGCATGATCGATATCACTCACGATCATCTCATCACCCTGCCATTCGACCAGCCGGCTTTCTTTGTTTTTATCCGCAATCAGGATGTGATAATCAGCACCCGGCATCGCTCCCTTGACATTGTATCTGCCCATCATTGCCAGCGCTTCATCAACCGTTGCACAGTTATCAAGCACCAGCCGCATCAGCACCGGATGCAGCAGTGTCTGTTTGTCAGGACAATTGGTGGCGATTACCGGTTTATCGGCGATCCAGGCTTTTTTATCAGCGGTATTGATGGCGATCGAACCGACTTGCGAATATGGCAGATATGGATCAGGTTCTTCACCTGCTTTATCAAAAGTATAGTTCTCCTTATCCTCATCCCACTTTTCCTGATAAGAATCATAAGCGATCTCCTTCCAGGAAGCATCGACCGAAAGCGCAAGGATCGAGACCGCCAGTCCCTTTTCATTCATTCCATCCATGCATAACAGCGGAGCCAAGACAAAACCGCTCAGATCGCTCTTGCCATCATCAGCCTTACCGGCGTAGTATGTACCGTTTTGATAATCGATCCAGTAAGCATCGGCAACACCAAGACTGCGGTATCGCGCTTTAGGGTTATGGCCCTCAATAATGACATTCAGGCCGGTCCTGTCCAGTTTTTTATTATTATCCGGATAGTGGGAATAGTCATAGTTGCGTACATAAAGGACATCCCCTTCCTCATTACGGGTCACAAAGACGGAACAGCCAGGATCGATAAGCGCCTGAAGCTGCGCAGGCAGGGCATAATA
>CAJONE010000027.1 GCA_905235855.1 uncultured Bacteroidales bacterium | reverse complement strand
GCTCAACGAGTCGAACCCGAACAACGCGTGGAACATGAACTTCAATTCCGACAACCAGAACGTGAACAACAACAACCGCAACAACGGACAATCCGTGCGCGCCGTGCGTTCTCAGCACTTGCCTGACAGCGCTTCCGTTTTCCGCCTGACGCGGGAAAGGCTTTTGGCCGACCTGCGTCAGGCTTATTTCGACGCCCGCCGCCACAAACGGCAGAAACCATACCAGCAGCGGTTCGAAGCCCGCTGGGAGGCTAACCTCGTCGAGTTGTGCGACGAACTGTGGGAGCGGCGCTATTGTCCGCGCCACTCGTCGTGCTTCATCATCACCGACCCCAAGCAGCGCGAGGTGTTCGCTGCCGACTTCCGCGACCGCATAGTCCACCACCTCTACTATAACTACACCCACACGCTGTTCGAGCGCACGTTCATAGCCGACTCCTACAGCTGCATCCCGGGACGCGGCACCCACTACGGCACGCACCGTCTGGCGCAGCACATAAGGCGCGAAAGCCAAGGCTACACGGTGCCATGCTGGGTGATGAAGATGGACATACGCGGCTATTTCATGCACATCGACCGGCGTGTGCTTTTGGCCACCTGTCTGGAGTCCATCGACCGCATGGCTGCGCACCGTGTGTCGAAACACCGCACGGAACTGTGGCGCGACCGGCTGGATGTGGACTTTGTGAAATGGCTGACCGAGCGGATTGTTATGCTCAACCCCGTGGAAAACTGCCGCATCGTGGGCAGAATGGATGACTGGGAGGGTTTGCCGCACGACAAAAGCCTGTTCCACTCGCCCGAAGGGTGCGGCCTGCCGATAGGCAACCTCACATCGCAACTGTTCAGCAACGTCTATCTGGGTGTGCTGGACCAGTATATGAAGCGCGAGCTTGGGTGCCGCCACTACGGACGCTATGTCGATGACTTCTATGTGGTGGGTGCCGACCGCGAGTGGCTTCTGTCGCTGGTGCCGCAGGTGCGGGCTTTCCTCGAAGAACGGCTGCATCTCGAGCTGCACGATGGCAAGTTGTCGCTCTCGTCGGCGTGGCACGGGGTGGAGTTCCTCGGCCAGTGGGTGAAGCCGCACCGCATTTTCGCCTCGCGCCGCAGCGTGGGCCGCATACGACGCAAACTCGACACTCTGGCCTTCGCCGGCCCCGACAGGTGGCATGCGTCGCTCAACTCATACTGCGGTCTGCTCGCTCACTGGCAAAACTACACCCTGCGCCGCCGCCTGCTCGCCGAAAGGGAGGAGTTTCGACGTCACGGAGTGTTCGACCGGGGGGTGCGGCGATACAATCTTTGCTCAATATGAGGCGAAGCCCTATGGCTATATGCCATAGCGTATCAAAAGGTCCTCAAAGTCCTCGGCACCCATAAGGCAGTTCTCGTAGCGCGAGGCGCGGTGGTTGGCGGCTTCGTTGCGCTCGTTCTGCACTGCTCGCGAAAGTCGCTGTAGGTCGGCCTCGTAGTTGGGATATCGGCCCAGCGACACCTGCTCGCGTATGGTTGCCTCCGGGGTTTGGGGCGAATAGTTACGCAACGCTTTGAGCAGTTTCTGCGACGGGGTTTCAACCACCTCTTTCTCCTTGGGTTTGCGCACGGCTCGACGTTCGCTGTCTGTAGTTTCCGGCTTTGGCTCTTCGGCCACTTCGGTATTGTTCCAGGCATCGTTTATGGCGGAGAAATGCATGTCGGCCAGTTCGGTCTGATATTGTTCGTAGAAGTCGGCGAAACGCTTGTCCGACTCGCTGTCGGCCATAGAGGCAAGCAGGTCGCCGCGCTCGTAAAGGTTTAGGTCGTAGAGCAGGTCGGTGAGTGCGTCGCCAGCGGGTTCGTTGCGCTGACCGTTGTTCAGACGGTTGCGGAAATGGTAGTTTGCCAGCAGTTGGTCGTAAACGGGTCGTTGGTCGTCGTTGAGCTCGTCGGCGTACTGGTCGAGATAGTCCTTATAAACCGAGAGGCGCCGCAGTGCCCACTCGTCGTCGGCAAGGTATCGCTTGATGATATCGAGGTTGAAGGCCAGATCCTTGGTCAGATCCAGGTCGAACGGGTCGGTAGGTGTAGGGGTTGTGTCGGCGACTTCATTGCCTGATTTGTCGGCCTGCGGCAGTCCTTTTACGGCGAAATAAACGCCACCGCCAATGAGCAGGAGTGCTATTAGCAGCACCCACCAGAATTTTTTGAAAAACTTCTTCATACGCGTTGAATGTTGAATGTGAAAATTGGTTTTGTCGTTATAATAAAAAGAAACAGTCGTTTTGGCGGTTACTGGTTGTCGTAATGCTCGATGTCGTTGTTGAAGAACTCGAGTTTCACGCCGGCTTGCCGCAGCAGTTCTTCGCTTTCGTCGCCGGCATGGTATTTGCGTTCGCATACCACGCGTTTTATGCCGCAGTTTATTATCATCATGGCGCAGGTGCGGCATGGGGTCATCCGGCAGTAGAGTGTGGCTCCGTCGAGAGCGATGCCGCGTCGGGCGGCCTGGCAGATGGCGTTTTGCTCGGCGTGAACGGTGCGGACGCAGTGGGTGGATATCTTGCCGTCGGCATCGACGGTTTGGCGGAAAAGGTGACCGACTTCGTCGCAGTGTGGCAGACCTGCCGGCGAGCCGACATAGCCGGTTACCAGCAGCTGGCGGTCTTTCACAATCACGCATCCGCTACGACCGCGGTCGCACGTGGCGCGTTTCGATGCTGTGTTGGCCAGTTCCATAAAGTACTCGTCCCACGATGGGCGGCGATAGGTTATCTGTTTTAGCACTTCTTCCACCTGGCGTTGCAGGTCGTCGATTGAGCCGCCGTTGTCGAAATGGAAGTCGGCCTGGCGAATGCACTGTCCGAGATTCTGCATGTTCGGATCGGTGTTGTTCATTTCGCGCTGCTCGTTGGCGAGGAAGGTCTCGAAACTCACATGGTCGGTTTCCGAGCCGCGCAGCACGGCGCGGTCGTAGCGCACACGCGGGTCGGCATCGACGGCGAAGAGGTAGAAGTTGGGTTTGCCGCGCAGGGCCTCGACTTCGCCGGGAGTGCGTATGCTCTCAATGATGCAGTTGCAACCCGATGAGCAGGCTTGCGCGTATAGTTGTTCGGCAATCCACGACGGGCTGTGGGCGGCGCGCAGTTCGTTGCCGACGGCTGTCATGCTGTCGCGGTTGAGGGGCAAGCCGCGCCGTTCGATTTCGGCGGTGAGAAATGCGCGAACCGAGTAGTGGCGAAACCCCTTGTGCTTGACCAGATAGTCGACAATCGTACCCTTGCCAGCTCCGAGGGTACCTGTGATGCCAATGGTTATCATGCGGGTTGAGTGTTAAAAGTGGTTTGACAATTTCAAATTTAATGGAGACAGTTGAAAAAGAGAAACAGACGGGGCAAGGGCTATTGAGCGTTGTCGACCTTGAACTTGTACTGCAACCGTGCCAGCTCCTCGTTGGCCTTGACAATTTTCTGCTTCAAGCCGGACTTGTAGGCGATTAGCTTTTGCTGCATGGTTTTGTCGCCGGTGGCCATAATCTGCATGGCCAGCACTGCGGCGTTTTGTGCCCCGTTGATGGCAACGGTGGCCACAGGGATGCCCGGAGGCATCTGCATGATGGCAAAGGTTGCGTCGATGCCGTCGAGCACGCTTCCGCTGATAGGCACGCCGATAACCGGCAGCGGCGACTCGGCTGCAATAACGCCTGGCAGGGCGGCTGCCATACCGGCACCGGCAATGATGACTTTCACGCCGCGCAGGTGTGCATTGCGGGCAAAGTGCGACACCTCGTCGGGCGTACGGTGGGCCGAGAGGGCGTTCAACTCAAACGGTATCTCCATCTCTTCGAAAAACTTGCAGGCCTTCTCCATGACCGGCAGGTCGGAGGTGCTGCCCATGATGATGCTAACTAAAGGGGTCATAATTTGTGAGTGTTGAAACAATGATTCGGATTGCCGCATTTTATAAAAGGGAAATCAGCTCCCAAAGCCAGTGGGCTGCGATGCCGGCCACGAGTCCGCCGATGGTGTGGGCGCCGATGGCCTTGCCAATGAGCTTGCGATAGCCAAGCGAGTCGAGCATAGCCGTGTGGGTCGAGAGAAATCCGCTCCAGCACATGCCCATGGCGGTGAAGACGGCTATGGCGTTGTTGTCGATTATATCCTCGGCAATGAAGCGTGGCACGAGTCCGATGGCAGCGCCCACGGCGCCAAGGGCTGTTATCGGGAACGACACGAGGGCGCCATGCTTGAAACCGAAAAGCCAGTCGAACACTACGTTCACCTTGTCGGCCAGCCATGTAATGACGGGAACTCCCTCGTAGGCCGAGCCGGTGTATCCGCCCGTGGCCGAGGATGGACCGAATGTGAGCATCATGACAATGGTCGATATGCACAAAACGCCTGGAATGATAGCAAATCCAATACCGACCCCCTCTTTTCCGCCATCGAGCAGCGAGTTGAGAAAACGCTGGCCGATGTTGCCCTCGCTTTTGAACGAAATCTGCTGTTCGTCGCCCGTTGCCGCTGCAACCGGCTCGTCCATTTCGGGGTAGGCCTTGAGAGTGAAACGCTGCATGAGTCGCGTCGAGACGATGCTGCCAACGAAAGCGCCCAGAAGTCCGACGAGTGCCCCGCTGCCAAAACCCAGACCAGTCATAAAGGCGATCACGACCAGCCCCATACCGAAGGCGGTGCCGAAGTTGGTGAGCGACACCAGCTGGTATTTCTTGAAGTACTGTGCGAAATTCTTGTCCTTGGCGAGAGATATAATGGCGGGGTTGTCGCTGAGAAAAGTCATGACGGCGCCGAGCGCAGCCACGCCAGGCAGGTTGAAAAGCGGCTTCATCAGCGGACGCAGTATGTTCTCCATCAGTCGCACGACGCCAAACTCGGTGAGCAGTTTGCTTATCGCTCCCATAAGCACACAGATGGCCATAATGTAGAACACCGTTTCGAGCAGCAGATGGTATGCAGTCTGCATGAACGTGTTGAGCATGTGCGGCAGTGTCATCTTGTAGGCCAAGGCTCCGAAGAAGCCCACAAACAGCAAAAGGAAAATAATGGCTTCAATTGAGCGTTTGCTGGTGAATTTAAGCGGATTGCGCAGCTTAAACCATCGCTCAATGCGCGAAAAGGCGTTCTCGGTTGCGGGATGATATTGTGTGGTTTTGCTGCGATGTTCGAAAAGTGCCATAGTAGGGTAGGGGGGCTTGTGTGGTAGACGGATAGTTTATGACAAGTTATTCGTTTTCGGTTTCTTTGTTGCTTTTGTTCTTTAAAACACGCTCCTTCAGTATCTTGTGGATATTCATGTTCCATGTCACGCCGATATTGGCGTTTATCATATTGGAGATTTCAGAGTTGCCGATGGCCGAGATGCGCACGGACTCCCTGTCGCGACGGCAGGCCACGAAGCCGTGTAGCCGCACATCCTTGTAGAACGACGGGCGCCACTCGAAGCCGAGGCCGTAGAGCGTGTAGCTGTGGCCGGCGGCCACGAGGCAGTCGAGGTTGCTGCCAGTTAAGTTGTATGCAAGAATGTCGGATTCTGAAAGGTTCTGTTCGTAGGCGGCCTTGGCAAAGAGGTTGACGTCTTTGGTCACGAGAAAGTTCACGCACGAGACGATGCCGAAGTTGCGACCCCAGTCGTTCCAGGCCAGCGAATGGTGCAGAAGGTCGATGTAGATGTCCCAGCGGTCATAGGTGAGTTTGTGGCCAAGTGCAAGATAGCCCATAAACGAGCCTCGTTGTCGCTCGAACATGTTGACAGAGTAGAGCGTTTTGAAGTGTCCGAAAGTGCCGGACCAAAGCACGTTGTACGACAATAGCCCGCTTTTCCATTCGTTGCCGGGGCTGGTGCCCACGCCCGAACCATAGTAGACGTATGGCGAGTTGGCCACCTGTGCCACAATCATGTTGCGACCGTCTTTGGTCTTGTAGACCCCCGACACCCCAAGTTGGAAACAATAAAAATTGTCCCAGTACCTCGTGCTGAAAAGCACATCGATGGGAGGGGCATCGTATTCGAAGCCGCCTACGGCTATGGCGTCCTTGCCCAGCCGTATGGTCCATTGCGCGTTGGGATTGAAATTCAGGTAAAGGAAGTCGGTATTGTCGAACAGCCGGTAGGTGCCCGACGAAGCAATTATGCGCTGACGGAAGAAGTAGGAGAACTTTTCGCCGAGATTGCCTCCGATGAGCAGGTTGAAATAGCGCCCGTTGAATCCGTAGTGGTTCATTGTTGTGTCGGGTGAGCTTGTGTGGGTCGACATGTAGTCGAAATCGGCGCGCGCCTCAAGCCTCAAGGTCGTGAAAATAGGCGAATAATCGACCTGCGCGCACAGTCGGGGGGCGAAAAAAACCAGTCCGAGCAGGGGCAGTGCTTGTAGTAAACCTTTATTTTTCAATTCGATAAAAGTTAGAATGCGTATTTAACAGTGTGCAAATATAGCAAAAACTACTCATTCTCAAATTCTGCTCTGCATCATTCCACCTGCCTGTGACCGATTTGCTGTTCAATTTTATTTTGTTGTGTG
The DNA here is from genome assembly GCA_905235855.1 of uncultured Bacteroidales bacterium. Taxonomy (GTDB): domain Bacteria; phylum Bacteroidota; class Bacteroidia; order Bacteroidales; family P3; genus Colimorpha. The sequence goes on along the minus strand of CAJONE010000027.1, from coordinate 16,144 downwards.
ATTTGCAACGCAAAAATAGTATCTTTGCATTTCTATAAATCAAAACAACACATATAATTTGTTGTAATGCAAAGCTTTTTCATTTCCATATACCGTTTTTTCAAACGGTTTCGGGCGTTGATGTGGGTGGTAATGATTGCCACATTTGCGCTTTTCGTTTTTTTTGCCTCCCAGTTGCGCTACGAAGAGGACATAACCAAACTGTTGCCCGACACTGAAAAATCGAAGGCCGGACGTGCCGCTTTCGGACAGTTGGGCATTAAGGACAAGATTTTCATACAGATTGAACGGCAGGCCGACACTGTCGAACCGGAGCAGATGGCCGCCATGTGCGACGAACTTGTCGACAGCCTTCTTGCACCCGATTCGTGTTCGGGTTTGATAAAACACATACTTTACCGAATTGAGGACGACTGGATTGTGAACGGCATCGACTATGCGCTGGAACATTTCCCGTCGTTGTTGCCAGAGGGTATCTACCCGATGTTCGACTCGCTGTTGGTGCCCGCTGCCGTGGCTGAAACGATGCACGCCAATGCCGCAACCCTTCGCGACGACCCGGACGGCAACCTCGCCAACGTTCTGCCCTACGACCCGGCCAATCTGCGTTCGGCTATGATGAAAGCGGCTCTGCCGCAGCGTTCGATGATGAACACCAAGACCGTGGCAAAGCATTTCTTCTCGACCGACTCCAATGTGGTAATAGCATACTTGACCCCCAATGTCAGCTCGTTTGACTCGAAGGCTTCGGCAAAGGTTGTGGCGACGATAGACCGGCATGTAAAAGCGTTCAATGAAAGGCACCCCTCGGCACAGGCTGTTTATCACGGTGCCTCGGTGCTCAGCGCCGGAAACTCAAACCGCATAAAGAAAGACACCATCGTCACCACCGGCATCTCGCTGACAATTATACTTGTGGTGATTTTGCTGTGCTACAGCCAATGGTCCACCATACCGATGATTATTGTTCCGCTGCTCTACGGCACATCAATGGCCATGGGGACAATGTATCTCATCAAAGGGCAGATGTCGATAATGGCACTTGGTTTGGCGGCTCCCATACTGGGCATTGCGTTGAGCTACATAATGCATGTGGTGACGCACTACAAATATGTCACTGACCCCGTTACGGTGCTTCGCGAGCAGAGCACGCCAGTGTGCCTGAGCTGCCTGACCACTATAGGCGCCTTTGCCGGTCTGCTGTTTACCACAAGCGACCTATTGAAGGATTTCGGCATCTTCGCATCCATTGCCCTTGTCGGCACCACTTTGTTTGCCCTTGTTTTCTTGCCGCAGTTCTTCAATTCGCGGCGAAACCGGCGCAACGGCAAGGCATTCGCTGTGCTTGAAAAAATCAACTCGTTCTCACCCGATCGCAACCACTGGCTTGTGGGCGGTCTTGTGGTTTTGAGCGTCGTATGCATCGTGATATCCCTTATCCCGGCCACCAAGGTGCATTTCGACAACAACCTGCAGAACATCGGCTACCGTAGCGAGAACGTTGTGCATTCCGAATCCATATATCGCAACCATATCAACCATGGCGGGACGCTGAAATATTATGCCACTCAGTCGTCCAGCCTCGACTCGGCAATCGACGCCAGCAAAACGCTGAACGCAAAAGTCGACTCGCTCTATTCGGCCAAAGTCATACGCCAGTATTCTGGCATCGCGTCGATGATAGCGACAACTGATGAGCAACAGCAAAACATTAACCGGTGGAAATCGTACTGGACAGCCGAAAAAACCGCGCATGTGCGTGCTGCTGTCGGCAAAGCGGCAAATGCCGACGGTCTCGACCCCGAAATGTTCGATCCCTTTTTCACCCTTGTCGAAGCCGACTATGAGGCTGAGCCATTGTATGAGAGCGGTATTGTTCCCGACGAGCTGCTTTGCAATTTCGTCGAGGTGGTGCCTGCAAACCATGCCTTGAGCGGCGGCACGTCGCAGTCTGACAGCCAATATCTGGTGTTTACATCCGTCCTGACCGACGACACGAACACCTACCGTGTTGCCGACGTGCTGACACAACAGCCTGGTGTGATCATTGCCGATCCGTTCTATTACACTGGCGATATGGTTAACATTGTGCACAAGGACTTCAATATCGTGCTGCTCATTTCGTCAATATTCGTCATACTTGTGTTGTTGCTGTCCTACCGTAGCATCGTTATGGCATTGCTGGCCTTCACGCCCATGTTTCTTAGCTGGTATATCGTGCAGGGCATTATGGCGATATTCCACATCGACTTTAACCTTATCAACATAGTCCTGTCGAGTTTCATATTCGGCGTGGGTGTTGACTACTCCATATTTATATCCAACGGGCTTCTGGCTGCCGAAAGGGGCGAAAACGCCAATCTGCTCAACCACCACAAAACTGCTATCACTTTCTCGGCATTCATGCTGGTTGTGGTGCTGGCATCGCTGCTGTTGGCGGTTCATCCCACTCTGCATTCGGTAGGCCTTTGTGCCCTGATTGGCATGATATCGACCATATCCATATCATATTGCCTCCAGCCGTTCCTCTTTCGCCAACTGCTCAGGGTGCCCATTTTCAAAAAAAATATGCTTCGCGAAAAAGAAAATAAAGCCGAAAAAGACTAATTAAATGATTTGCATAGTTCCGTAGATTTGCTTTGGATATATGATTAAAACTCCAATAAATAAAAAACAATGAAGACCCTCAAGACTTTTTTTCTTCCGATACTTTTTCTCTCCATTCTTAACACAACGTTTGCCCAAACCGATAAAACCCTCGACAAAATCGAGACCGCCGGCAAGAAACACACAACCGTGACCGGATCGCTGACACAAGTGCGCACAACCGCGTCGAAATCCAAAACCGACATGGCTGGCACGTTGAGCTACACCGACAAGTCGCAGTTTGCCATCAACTACACTGCGCCGGCCGGCAACCGCACTGTCATCAACGGGCAAAACATGCTGCTTGTGGCCAAGGGCAAGACACAGAAATTCAATCTGCAGAAAAACCAGTCGATGCAGAATCTCGCCTCGTTCCTGTTGGATGCCATGTCCGGACGTGTGCGCGGCATTGCAAGTGCCAACAACGCGGACTACACGGTAAGCGAGTCGGGCGGTTATATCACAGTGCAGATGAAGGCCCGCAAAAAAGCCGCCAAGGGCTACTCCTCCATCCGCCTCGTCTACAGGCAGAGCGACTTTGTGATGACCGAGATGGAAACTGTCGAATTCAGCGGTGTCAGCAACCAGTACAAAATGACGGATATCAAAGTGAACAAGCCGGTCGATGAGGCCGCTTTCACGCTATAGCAGGATAAGGGCTGTCACAGAAATGCAGCGGTCACGGGTGGTGGCTGCTGCTTTTTGTGTCGTGAATTTTGGCGGACGCCTCAAATTCCTTTCTCGTGGCAGAAGTCGTTGATCACTTCCACTATTTCGCTGCCGTAGGCTTTCACTTTTGTTTTGCCCATACCTTTGACGGCAAGCAGCTGTTCGGTTGTGCGAGGCATCGCCTTGGCAATGGCGAGGAGTGTTTTCTGATGCAAGACCAAGAATGCGGGGACACCCAGCTCTTCGTATTTTTCGCGCCGCCACGCCACAAGGTGCGCCACTATTTCCGGATGTTCGAGGTCGTATATGTTGGCTGTCCGTTCACTTGTTTCGTTGCGTCTGTCGCGCCTGTTTCCGCTGTTTTTTTTCTCCGTGGCTTTTGCGTCGTCTTCGTTTTCCAGCATACAGTCGCATTTTGCTTTCAGGTATCGCTCCACGGTGAATCCATCGGCTACCATCTTTTTGAGGCAAGATGTTTTCACTACGATTAAGTTTCTGAAATTGTTGGAATACTCCTTGTGTTTTTTTGCGTTCTCTTTGTTGTCGATGTCAATGTCGAGCAACGGCAGGAGCGTCTCTTCGGCTGCCGAATACTGGCTTTCGAAATAGGCGGCGGCTTTGGCCACACGTTCGGCAAGCAGGGCCTCGGTCTGGTCGGGTTGGGTCTGGTCGGCGCTGATTCGCGTCACCTGGTTGCGGAATTTCGCGCACACATCGTCGAGGTTTGTGAGTCGCGGCATCCACTCGTTCCACTGTTTCACGGCAGCCGGAGCCATGTCGGTCAGATAGGCACGGTTAAACTGGTCTATCCGCAGCGCTGCGTCAAACAGCTCTTTCGGCGAGAGCATGTCGAAAACCGTGTCCACATAGTATTGTCTTGCGCGGACGGGGTAGTTCTGGCGTGCTTCGTCCTCGGAGATTTGCGACTGGCCAAAGGCCTCCACGTCGCTGTTTGTGTATGCTGCATTTTGGGTAATTCGGCTGCTCAGAGCCAGCCCTTCGAGCGACCGGCAGCGGCTCAAGGCCACATATACCTGTCCGTAGGCGAAAGCGTCAGCTGCATCGACAATCACCCTGTCGAAGGTGAGCCCCTGTGCCTTGTGTATTGTGACCGCCCAGGCCAATCGCAGCGGAAACTGGACGAATGTGCCGTCAATCACCTGCTTGATGCTGTTGTCGTCGGCATCGATTTCATATTTCATGTTTTCCCATTCCACCTGTGCCACGGCAATCAAATTGCCCTCGCTTTCCACGAAAACGAGGTTGGCTTCGGTGTCGAACGACTTCACGGTGCCGATTTTCCCGTTGTAGTAGTTTGCTTGGCCAGACGGGTCGTTTTTTATAAACATCACCTGCGCGCCTGTCTTGAGGCGCAGCTCTTTCTCGGCAGGATAAGCGCTTTCGGGGAAGTTGCCGGTCACCGAGGCTCGAAAGATTCGCTCCTTGTCTTGAATCTTCTCAAGGTTTCGGTGGTTCACTCGGTTGGCCTGCACGTTGTGTGTGGTGAGGCGTATGGGCGTTTCGGGCAATGTCTTGATATAGGCTTCGATGTCCGGTTGGTAGCGGTCGTTCAGAAGTTGGAGTGTCTCTTTGTCGAGGCGATTGTCCCTCACTCGGTTGAGCAGGTCGAGAAAACGGGGATCCTGCTGCCGGTAGACGGTGGTTAGCTCAATGGTGATGTGGTCCAGTTTTTTGAATGCCTTGCTTTCGAAAAAGAATGGAGAGGCGTATACTTGTTTGATATAAGGCTCCTCGTCGGCGGTTACCACAGGCGAAAGCTGGTGGATGTCGCCAATCATAAGGAGTTGCACACCGCCGAATGGACGCGGGTTGCGACGGTAGCGGCGCAAACTGTAGTCGATGGCATCGAGCAAGTCGGCCCGTACCATTGATATCTCGTCAATTACCAGCAGGTCGAGGGTGCGAATGATGTTGGCGCGTGTCTTGCGCAGTTGCCGCTTGCCCTCGGGCATTTGGTATTCGGTGACCAGTTCGGGCACATCAGGCAGGTAGGGACACAGCGGAAGCTGGAAAAACGAGTGTATCGTCACACCGCCTGCATTGATTGCGGCCACACCCGTGGGGGCTGTGACTACATAGCGCTTGTTGAGCCGCTGCAGCACGTTGTGAAGGAATGTGGTTTTGCCGGTGCCGGCTTTCCCGGTGAGGAAAAGCGACACGTTTGTGTTGCGAAGGTAGTTTTCGGCAAGCTCAAGCTGTGGATTGGTCTGATAGTTCAATTGGCTGGATTGGAGATTTGTTCAGCTTATGGGCACACGCCTGTCAAGTCCGAAACTCATCGGCGACACCTTGAGCAAGGGCGCGAACTGCAGACGTTTCCACTCGTTTTGGCGAACCTTGCGCAACACCTCGGCCACAAGCGTGTCGTCATACCCCTCGGCCACAATCTCGTCGTGGCACATCTGCTCCTCGATATGAAGGTTGAGTATTGCGTCGAGCACTTCGTAGTCGGGCAGCGAATCGCTGTCCTTTTGGTTGGGTCGGAGTTCGGCCGACGGCGCTTTGTCTATTGTGTGTTGTGGTATTATCTCGCGCTCGCGGTTGATGTGGTTCGAAAGTTCGTATACTTCGGTCTTGTAGAGGTCGGCAATGACACCCAGCGAGCCGCAGCTGTCGCCATACAGTGTGCCGTAGCCCATGGCTGCCTCGCTTTTGTTGGTGGTGTTGAGTGCCAGTGCGCCAAATTTGTTGGCATACGACATAACCAGTGTGCCTCGAATGCGGGCTTGCAGGTTTTCCTCGGTCACATCCTCCGCCCTGTCGCCAAAGACCGGTGCGAGGGCTTGCTTGAATGCGTCGAACATATCCTTGATAGGTATGATGTCGTAGTCGATTCCGAGGTTGTGGGCCAGGTCTTCCGCATCCTTGACCGAATGGTCGGTGGAGTATTGCGACGGCATAAGCAGCCCGTGGACATTCTCCGAGCCGAGCGCTTCAACCGCCAGGGCGCAGACCAGCGCCGAGTCGATGCCTCCCGAAAGTCCAAGAACCGCCTTGTGCAGTCCGTTTTTGCCAAAGTATTCCTTTATGCCCAGCACCAGCGCGTCGTGCACCAGTGCCACGGCCTCGGGCTTGCTGTCTGTGCGCTCCTCGAGCAACTGCATGTCGACTGTCTCCGACCACTGCTCGAAATAGGGAAACTGTGTCAGCAATCCGCCGGCTGCGTTTAGGGCCAGCGACCCTCCGGCAAAAAGGTAACTGCCTTCGCCTCCTATCCGGTTGGCGTAAACCAGAGAGGCGTTGAGGTTCTCGACTATTTTGCGCATACGGTAGCGTGTGCGGTAGGGACGGTTGTAGTCAAACACGTTGCAGCCGCAGCATATCACTATGTCGGGCTGCTCTATGTTGTGTTTGCTCAACTCTTTCAAATCCTCGTAGAAACCAATGGCTATGCGTTGTTCTTGAAACTGAATCAACTGTACGCCGTCGCCTCGGACAAAATATTTCTGCTCGTCGGGGGCGAGGTATTTCTTGGTTACTATGCCACGTATGGCGCAGTTTTGCACAAACACTATGGCGTTGCAGAGCCCACGGTCCTGTATCTGTAGGGGCATACCTATCAGCAACGCGCGATGCTCGGAGTTGGCAACAAGCTCCTGCAGAACCGACTGCGCCCGTTTCTGGATATCGGTGTAGGCTACTGAGCCGTATACGGGGTATCCGCACAGTGTGCAGGCCGGAAAAACCGTCAGCAATGCGGCCTTCGATTCCGGACGATCCAATTCTTCATATATCCATTGCAGGTTGGCTTCAGGGTTGTTGGTGACAATATTGTGCTGTACGATGTGTATGTTCATGGTTGTTCGGAGATTTTTGGTATTCGGGAGTATTTTTAGACTTTCAGGTGTGTGACGGAAGATATCCGACTGTCGCTAAAACCTGTATCTTATGCTCAGGCCGCCGCTGCCGCCGAAACCAACCGACTCTGTGGTTCCGATGATGTTCCATCGCGGAAAAATGTCGAGCGAAAGCTGCAGTGGGAATGGCAGGTTGTATTCTATGCCCAGTTGTGCTCCGATGCCGAGCCCGAAATGGTAGTCGCGAAAATACCATCCCATATTCACACCGGGCCCTATATACCAGTATAGCCCCTTTGTGATATGCCATCTGAAGTGGAAAGCGGTCGATAGGTTCAGGTATGACCATTTGTCGCTTTGTGCCCATCCAAGGTCTGTTTCCAGACGGTATCGCCCCAGCGCCTTGTGCCAGGTGACGGCGATTTCGCCCGACCGGTGTGGCCCGGCTCCAAGCCGAAAACCAAACTCGTCGCGACCGACGGGGCGTTCCTGTGCGCGCGGCATTTGCAGCGTGTCGGCAATAGGGGTTTCGTCTACTGCAATACTGTCAACCTGCGACACCGCACGTGGTATCATCAAAATCAGAAATGCATATAATACAACAAGATTTCTCAATCGATCCATCCATTTAATCCGCTGCAAATTTAATCAAAAAAATTAACACCGGCAGCGTGAGCGGCTGCGTAAACCATAAGATGCACGCCGTGTGGCTGTCGTCTTGAAGGCCGTATAGCTCTGCGCAAACAAAAAGAGAGGCATCGCACTCGCCGATACCTCTCTCTGTTTTATGTTTTGGTGGGTTTAGAAGCGATAGCGCACACCAAAGCAGAACGAGTCGTTATAGTATCCCCAATGGTTATGCCATGGGTTGAAGTTAACCATTGGTCTGTAATCCAGAGTCAATTGAACCGGGGCATCGAAATCATACTCAATACCAATTTGGCCGCCAACACCGAGGCTGAATGGGAGGTCACTAAAATGAGTGGAGATATTTGCACCAGGGCCTACATACCAGTGGAGACCTTTGACGATATTCCAGCGCCAGTGGTAGGCTGCGGTAACTTGAAGTCCGGCATAGTTATAGCTACCATAATGCCAAAGGTGGAATCCGAGGTCAAATTCAAGGCGGTTCAAGTTAGGACCGATACCCCACATGAAAGAAGCTTCAACAGGGAAACCGGCGTAGCCATAGCCTATACGGGCACCAATGGCGAACTTCTCGCTGCCGGCCTGCGCCATGGCTGATGAACTCAATGCGATAATTGCAACTAATGCAACAATTAACTTTTTCATTTCTGATTGTTTTTTTAGTTATACATTTGATTGTCTGATTCTTTGTCTGACTTTGCGTGTGGTTCAGACGATGCAAATGTACATATAAAAATCGAAAAATGTAAAATGAGTGCGAAAATAATGGTTGGCCAAATGCTGAATTCCCGACAGGTGCGTGAGGCGATTTTCGTCTCGACGCCAATGCTCAGAAGCGATACCTCAAACCGAAATTAAACCAGTTGGCTGTCATGAACGGGTCGCCAGGAATCTTGAAGTTGAAGCTTGGACGAGCATCGAAAGTTAGCTGCAGCGGTATGTTGAAATCGTATTCCAGACCTACCTGCCCGCCGATGCCTATGCAGAAACGGTTGTCGCTCGTTGTGTAGCCAGAATATCCATATCGATCCAACCAAACGCCGACATTCGCACTGGGTCCCACATACCAGCCAAGACCAGCCACTATGTGCCAGTACCAGTGGTAGCCAGCCGAGAGGTGCAGGTATCCGTTGGTGGTGTATTTGTCTGTGCCGTAGTCGGTCCATCCCAAATCAATTTCGACGCGCTGGTTGTTGGATAGTTTGATTATGCCCGACACCTCGATGTTGTAGCCCCAGTCGTAATAGCCGCTCCCTTTGAATGTTGAGAGCCATGCCTCGCCACCGTGTATTCCGATGGCGAACCGTTCGTTGGTTTCTTGTGCCATGACTGTTGCCCAGGCCAACAGTGCAAAAAGCGAGAGAAGTGTTTTTTTCATGTGTGGGATAAGGGAATGCGGGGTTTGTGGATGATTGGATTGCTGTGGTTTGCAGTAGCCTGTGGTTTAGGCAGACTTGTAGTCGCCGCGTTCGACCACGGTTTCGTAGCCTATGGCGCGCATGCGGTATTCGGTGCAGTTGCGGCATTCGGCGGCTTCGTCGCCGGTGCAGATCTTGTTGTCGTAGATGGCGTAGTCTTTGCGATGTTCGAGAGGGGAGAGGTTGGGCATCACTACGTTGGCACCTGCCATAATGCCGCGTTCGCGGCCTATGGGGTGCAGGGTGCCGAGTGCTGTGGTGGCGGGCAGCAGCACGTGCGGATGCAAAAGCCTGATTATAGATAGCAGCCGAAGGGTTGTCTCGACACTGCCCTGCGGCTCGCCGGCAAAAGGAGTGCCGTGTGCCGGTATAAACGGGCCGATGCCCACCATGTGGGGCTGGAATGTGCGTATAAACTGCAGGTCTTTGTATATTGTCTCCACAGTTTGGAATGGCGAACCCACCATAAATCCGCATCCTACTTGATAGCCTATGCGTTTGAGCGTCTCGAGGCACTGCATGCGGTTGTTGAACGACATGTCTGATGGGTGCAGGCGGGCATAGTGTGCGGCATCGGCGGTTTCGTGTCGCAGAAGATAGCGGTTGGCGCCAGCGTCGAAAAGACGTTGGTAGCTTTCGGCGCTGCGCTCTCCGAGCGAAAGGGTAATGGCACAGTCTGTGTAGTTTCTGCGTATTTCGCCTACAATACGTACCATGCGGGTGTCGTCGAACCATGCATCTTCGCCTCCCTGAAGCACAAAGGTGCGGAAACCGAGTCTATAACCCTTGGCACAGCTGTCAAGTATTTCTTTGTCGGTAAGCCTGTAGCGTACGGCATCGGTTTGGCTGCGCCGCAGCCCGCAGTATAGGCAGTCGTTCTTGCAGTGGCTCGATATCTCGATTAAGCCGCGCAAAAACACTTTCTTGCCGTATACTGAATCGGCAACTTCTCTGGCCTGTGCAAACAGCTCTTTCACTTCGTCTTCGTTGTCGGTCGCAAGCAGGTGTTGCAACTGCGGCAGTGTGATGTCGCGGTTGGCTCTAACCTGCATAACTGTCTGATGACGATAGTTGGTCATAGTGGTACGTTCGCTTCTGTTAGTGTGTTATCGTATAACGTAGTCGTACACCTCTTCTTGCGGAAGCCCGTTAAACACGCTTCGCAGCCGCAGAGTGGTTCCCTCTTTCAGCACGAGCGGTTCCACGTAGGTGGGCGATTCCAGTGTGGGCATCGAGCCGTCGGTGGTGTAGTAGACATAGGTTGACTCAACCTCCGACGACACTGTAACGGTGAAATTGTCGCCCTGATGCCGCGAAATTTTCACCATCGGCTTGAACGACCCTTCGCAGAAATGCAGATCCATCGACTCGAAACGTTGCTTATGGCTGGATACCTTGTGGCGGAATGTGCGCCAGTCCATTCGTTGGCGCGGTGTCCAAAGGGCTTCCGATAGTGCGCACAGTCGCGGCAGCAGCATGTATTCGGCATGTTGCCAGGTGTCAATATATTCGGTCCAGAGTTCGCATTGGCCGCCGAGTATCATCTTGCTCAGTGTGTGCGGCGTATTGTATGGCACGGGGTTGAATGTGTATACTTTTTCGAGGGTGAGTGGTTGCCCCGCTGCCTGTGGCTGGTATTTTGGGTTGGCCTGGTAACTGTCGAAAAAACAAAAGTCGGACGGTGTCATGATAACTTTGCGGCCCGACAATGCGGCTTCGATACCGCTTTGCTGGCCGCGCCAAGCCATAACCAGATCGCCGGAGTCAATGGCCGTGGCGTCAACCTCGTCCCAAACAATGGCGTGGCGCCCTTTTTCGGCCAGATAGTTACTCAGTTGCCCGACAAGCCATAGGTGCAACTGTTTCTCGTTTTCGAGATGAAGGTTGCGCATACGCACCTGGCAGCGTGGGCAGAGTTCCCATTCGTCGAAAAACACTTCGTTGCCGCCAATATGTATATATTCGGATGGGAATATCCCAGTCACCTCGTCCAAAAGCCCGTATATGAAAGCCAGCACACTGTCGTTGCCGGCACACAGCACTGCCGTAGGCGGCCAATAGGGGCCGGTCTGAACACTGTAGTCAGTTCCATGGTTGCATGCCAGGTTGGGATAAGCGGCGAGGAGGGCGCTGCAGTGGCCAGGCAGATCTATTTCTGGTATGATGTCGATGTGCAGTTGTGCTGCGTATGCCAAAATGTCGGCCACTTCGTCGCGTGTGTAGTAGCCGCCATAGGACTGTTTCTCGCCTTTGGTGGGCGGTGTCGCATCTTGCCACGACTCATTGCTGCGGTCGCCGCGCCACGACCCCACTGTGTTGAGAAGCGGATAGCGTTCGCTTTCGAGTCGCCAGCCGTGGTCGTCGGTGAGATGCCAGTGGAATTTGTTCATCTTGTACATCGCCATCAAATCAAGCATCCGCTTGATTTGCTTTGGTGTGAAGAAATGTCGCGACACATCGAGATGGCAGCCGCGCCAGCTGTATTGTGGATAGTCGGTTATCGTGCATTCGGGCAGTGTCACTTTCGAGTATCTCACACTGCTTGCGTTGGCGGGCAGCATTTGCACCAGCGACTGGTAGCCGAAGAAAAGTCCGGTCTCGGTGTTGGCCGAAATCGTGATGCCAGTCGGCCTTATGTCGAGTTGGTAGCCCTCGTCGCCGAGAGTCGCGTTGGTCGAGTCGTTGATGGTGAACACTATCGAGTTTGTCTGTTCCCGCCCTGAGAGTTTCAGGTTGAAATGCAACTGGCGTAGCGACTTGGTTATGTAGCGCGCCGTTTTGCTGTTTTGTCCTAAATTGGGAAAACACAGTTTGGTGTGGCCCGACAGGGTGAACGACCTGGCTTTTGTTGTCACCGACACAGGTTCGGGTATTATGTTGATCTCCGACACCACGTGGCTTTTGCCGCAGGATGCCAAAAAAAACGTCGCAAGACAAACCACTGCCGCAACACGCCACAAAACCCTTGTTTGACTGTAAAATCGATTTGATTTCATAATGCAAAAGTACAAAAATAATGGCTAACGGTTTTTTCGTAACTTTGCATCTCGTAAAAATCGTTGTTTGATATGGATGCAGAAAGTGAACAAACAAAATCCGGCAATACAAAATATCGAAAACTCACACTGCTGCAATATGTCATTTATCTCGGTGTGACACCCTGTGCACTGGCGGCTCTTGCCTTGCTTGTCTTTATTTTGGTGAAGCGTCCGGTGGCGCCCGATCCAGTCAATTCCACCACATTGGAAGACAGTGTGCATTGCGTCGATTCGATACTGCTGTAGGCAACAGGAATCCAATAACGCAAAAAAACGGGAGACTTGGATTGTTTTCCATTTTTTCTTCGTAAATTTGCGGTTCGCAAACGAAATTAAAGCATAACAATATGAAAGACTTGAAACCCTACATTGAGGCGAACAAAGACCGCTTCTTGAACGAACTTTTCGAACTTATCCGCATCCCTTCAATCTCTGCCGAGAGCGAGCACAAGCCCGATATGGTGCGCTGTGCCAACAAATGGCGCGAACTCCTAATCGCAGCCGGTGTCGATAGGGCTGATGTGATGCCAACCGACGGCAACCCGGTCGTATATGGCGAGAAAATGATTGACCCATCCAAACCCACTGTGCTTGTCTATGGCCACTACGACGTGATGCCAGTAGCCCCGCTCGAATTGTGGCGCACCGAGCCGTTCGAGCCGGTCGTCAAGGATGGCAAAATCTGGGCTCGCGGCGCCGACGACGACAAAGGACAGAGTTTCATGCAGGCCAAGGCTTTCGAGTTTATGGTGAGAACCAACCAGCTGCCATGCAACGTGAAGTTCATGCTCGAAGGTGAGGAGGAGATAGGCAGCGGCAGCCTCTACGGTTTCTGCGAGAAGAACAAGGAGCTGCTCAAAGCCGACGTGATACTTGTCAGCGACACGAGCATGATTGCCCGCGATGTGCCGAGCATCACGAGCGGACTGCGTGGCCTTTGCTACTGGGAGGTGGAAGTAACGGGTGCCAATCACGACCTGCACAGCGGCATCTATGGCGGTGCAGTGGCCAATCCGATTAATGTCCTTTGTGAGATGATTGCTGACCTGCACGACTCCGACGGACATATCACCATACCGGGTTTCTACGACGACGTGCTGGTTATAAGCGACGAGGAACGCGCACTGATGGCACAGGCTCCGTTCGACCTCGACAACTACAAGAAAGAACTCGACATCAAAGAGGTTCACGGCGAGAAAGGCTTTTCCACCAAGGAACGCACTGGCATACGCCCATGTCTCGATGTGTGCGGCATTTGGGGTGGACACACAGGTGAAGGCAGCAAGACCGTGCTTCCAAGCAAGGCATACGCCAAAATCTCGACCCGTCTGGTTGCCAATCAAGACTTCGAGAAGATAAGCAAACTGTTCAAGGACTATTTCGAGGCTGCCGCACCCGACTGTGTGACCGTGAAAGTTACCCCATGCCACGGCGGCGCCGCCTATGTCGCTCCGCTCGACCTCGTGGCCTACAAAGCGGCCGAGAAAGCCATGGAGACCGTTTACGGCAAGCGTCCCATACCTACTCGCAGCGGCGGTTCGATTCCTATCGTAGCCGGTTTCGAGAAGATTCTCGGCATCAAGAGTATCCTTATGGGCTTCGGTCTCGGCAGCGACGATATCCACGCTCCCAACGAGAACTACCCCCTCGAACAGTTCTTCAACGGCATTGAGACAATACCATACTTCTACGAGTACTTTGCCCAGATGAGCGGAACTATGGCGTAAGCCTGTCAGTGGCCGGCGTCTTCTGTTTGTCAAAACATATCTCACTTCCACTAAATCATACATAACATAAATGTACCGAATTCTTCGCAAACGGCAACTGACTGCCGACATATTCTTGATGGATATAGAAACTCCGTGGATTGCCTCTTCCGGCCTCCCAGGACAATTCGTAATCGTCATCCCTAATGCTAAGGGCGAGCGGGTGCCGCTCACTATCTGCGACATTGACCGCACGCGCAATGCAGTGACGATAGTCTATCAGGTTGTCGGCGACTCCACTCGCCTGCTCTCGCAAATGCCGGAGGGCGACGCCATATTCACCATCGTCGGCCCTCTCGGTCGTGCGAGCGAACTCATTGGCAACCACGACAAGCAAACCCGTGTTCTTTTCGTGGCTGGCGGTGTCGGTACCGCACCGGTCTATCCGCAGGCCAAATGGTGCCATGAGAATGGTATTGCATGTGATGTGATAATTGGCGCACGCAATAAGGAACTCCTGTTCTTTGAAAATGAGATGCGTCAGGTGTGCGACAATCTTTACCTAATGACCGACGATGGTTCCTATGGCGGGAAAGGTCTCGTCACTGTCAAGATCGAGCAGCTTCTTGCTGCTGGCGAGTGCTATTCTGAGTGCGTTGCCATCGGCCCGCTGCCTATGATGAAGTTCGTCTCGCTCACCACGAAGAAATACGGTCTGAAAACTATTGTCAGTCTCAATTCGATGATGGTCGATGGCACAGGAATGTGCGGCGCCTGCCGTGTAACGGTGGGCGGCAAGGTGAGGTTCACCTGTGTCGACGGACCGGAGTTCGACGGCCACGAGGTGGATTTCGACGAGGCGATGCGTCGTCTCGCTAAACCCGACGCAAAGAAATACCCTATTGCGACTGCTGACAAAGAACATCATTGCAACCTTGCAGCCGCTGTCGATGTCGCGATGACCAAGTGCGACGACGGTAAACCCGCTCGTCGTCAGCTACCGGCGGAGCAGGACCCGTTGCAACGTATCCATAATTTCGAGGAGGTTACGATGTGCTTCACAGAAGAGCAGGCTGTGGCCGAAGCCAAGCGTTGCCTCAACTGCAAGAAGCCGCTCTGCGTGGGGCAATGTCCAGTCAGAATCCATATACCTGAGTTTATCCAGGCTGTCGCCAGCAGGCAATATGCCGATGCAGCAGACATCATCTCAAACGACTCTGCGCTGCCAGCCGTCTGCGGGCGTGTCTGTCCTCAGGAGTCGCAGTGTGAGGGTTCGTGCATACTCGGACGTAAAGGCGAGCCGATTGCTATAGGTGCGTTGGAGCGCTTTGTGGCCGACTGGAAAAGGGAACAGGGAATCTGTCCGACGCCTCCGTCTTGTTCGACCAATGGTAAACAGGTTGCTGTCATCGGAAGCGGTCCGTCGGGTCTCACATGTGCCGGCGACCTCGTGAAGATGGGCTACAAGGTGACCATCTTCGAAGCGTTGCATCATGCCGGTGGGGTGCTGGTCTACGGCATCCCCGAGTTTCGTCTGCCGAAACAGAAGGTCGTCGAGCCCGAGATAGAGAACTTGCGCCGTCTCGGTGTGGAGATAAAGACCAACGTCATCATAGGCCGCACTGTCACCATCGACGAACTTTTTGAGGCTTGCGACGAGTTTGCCGACTCGCTGCTTGAGCACGACGCAGCCGACAACGACGTCCGCGACCTGTTCTATAGGATTGACGACGAAATGATTATGAACGCCGCCACGTTTGCCGTTGAGAATGTGCCCGTTTTCATCGATTCGGCTTACTACACGGTCATCGACTCAATGCTGGGCAAAGAGAACATTGAGCGGCAAATGGACGAGAATCTGGCGCTGATAATGTCGGGCGACGAACTGGCCTACAGTTACCTTGTGCCGTACGACCCTGTTGGGTTCCGCAATCTGGCAATCAATGCGTTAGGCAAGGGCGGCAACAGCGGCGCGGGCAGTTTCACACTGGTTGACCGCCATTTGGCATCGCCCGACAGCACTGTGGCCATCGCTCTGCTGACACCGAATTTTGTGGCTTTCGACTCGAAAACGGGCACCCGTCTGGCCAACAAGATTGAAGCCGAAATTGCGGCGCTGCGGCAATCGCACCCTGGCGTTGACGTGCTTTTCCACGGCGCGCCCATTCAGAGCGTGTTCAACTCGCGGCAAATCAAGGCCG
>CAJONE010000026.1 GCA_905235855.1 uncultured Bacteroidales bacterium | reverse complement strand
ACTTCCGACAACAAATGCTGCGCCGCCACACACCCAAAATCGACGCAGTGCTGCTGACCCACGAGCACTATGACCATGTGGCCGGCATCGACGATATTCGTGCCTTCAACTACGTGCAGCACAAGCCTATCGACTTCTACGGCAACGAAATTGCGCTGAACGCCTTGCGCCGTGACTATGGCTACATTTTCGCCCGCCACGACTATCCAGGACTGCCCGAAGCCGAACTTCACACAGTGTCGCCCGACGCCTGCTTTCTCGCCGCCGGCGAAACTGTCGTACCCATTGGAGCGATGCACAAGGACTTGCCCATCCTGGGCTACCGTATTGGCGATATGGCCTATATCACCGATGCCAATTTCATTCCCGACAGCGAAATGGCCAAACTCGTCGGGCTGAAAGTTCTTGTGCTGAATGCTTTGCGCCACGAACACCACTGGTCGCACTACAGTCTGCCGGAGGCGTTGGATGTGATTGAACGTCTACAACCCAAACAAGCCTATCTCACCCACGCAAGCCACGACATTGGCCTTCACGCCGCAACATCGCAATCCTTGCCAACTGGCGTACATCTGGCCTGCGACGGGCTGAAAGTCCTAATCTGACCTCTACGGCACGGTCTCCTCAATCAAAGCTTAATCTTGCTTATATGCAATAAAAAGCCCACGCTTGCAGTTATTATAATATTATGGCGAAGATATTGAGACGTTACAGGTCCGAAATTCATGGCAACTACCGCGTTGCCAGTCTCAAGTACGGCTTGCTTACTGGCGTTTTGTTGGCTCTGTATCTCTTTGTACGCCATCTCATTGGTATGCCGACGGCCTTGCCGTTCGACTATGGCAACGACATTGTGCTCATCGTCTCCATACTGTTGGTCTCCTGTCTCTATCGCAGAAGTCTGTCTGGCGGACTCGTAACCATCAAGGAACTTCTCTTGCTCGGGTTGGGCACTGGTGTGGTTGCTGCCGTCGTCTATGGCCTCTCTGTTTGGCTCTATTGCGGTGTCGTATATCCCGATATGACGGCAGCCTACGCCGACCGCTTTCGCACGCCCGACACCACAGCTGAGCAATATGCCGCCGCTCGCAATCCGTTTTGGTGGGCGCTTTTCTATGGTTTTCTCAAAACAGCCGTGACATCTGTTATAGTCGCTTTTTTCTCCGCAATTGTATTCAAGACTGAAAAAGGGGAATTGAAAAATTGAAAACGATACATTTTGAGACAATAATCAAAACAAGATGGACATTTCAATCATAGTGCCTTTGTATAACGAAGAGGAGTCGTTGCCGCATTTGGCCGAATGGATAGACCGAGTTATGCTCTTGCATAATTTCGACTATGAGGTTATCATGGTAGACGACGGCAGTAGCGACGGCTCTTGGAGTGTGGTCGAGAATCTGCACGGTCGCAACCCACGCTATCGTGGCGTGAAGTTTCGCCGCAACTACGGCAAGTCGGCTGCTCTCAATGTTGGTTTCGGCCTCGCTGTCGGCGATGTGGTAGTCACTATGGACGCCGACCTGCAGGACAGCCCCGACGAGGTGCCTGAGCTTTTCCGCATGGTCGTCGACGACGGCTACGACCTCGTGAGCGGGTGGAAGAAAAAACGCTACGACTCG
Source organism: uncultured Bacteroidales bacterium (assembly GCA_905235855.1). Classification (GTDB taxonomy): domain Bacteria; phylum Bacteroidota; class Bacteroidia; order Bacteroidales; family P3; genus Colimorpha. The sequence continues at coordinate 21,045 of CAJONE010000026.1, read as the reverse complement.
AAGCTGGCCAAAAACATCCCGTCCAAGTTCTTCAACTGGACCACGCGCAAGATGAGCGGCATCAAACTGCACGACTTCAACTGCGGTCTCAAAGCTTACCGCAAGGACGTGGTGAAGTCAATCGAAGTCTACGGCGAAATGCACCGCTACATCCCGGTTATCGCCAAATGGGCCGGTTTCGGCAAAATCGGCGAGAAAGTCGTTCAGCACCGCAAACGCGAGTACGGTGTTACCAAGTTCGGCATGAACCGTTTCGTCAACGGATACCTCGACCTTATGAGCATCATGTTCATGTCCCGTTTCGGCAAGCAGCCCATGCACTTTTTCGGGTTCATTGGTAGCTTGGCCTTCATGTTCGGTTTTGTGGCTCTCGTGGTGCTTATTGCCATGCGGTTGGCTGTGCGCATCTATCTGACAACCAGTGTATGGTTCTATCTTGCCATGTTTTTCACTCTCATGGGTCTCGTGCTTTTCCTCGCGGGCTTCATTGGCGAGCTGGTGTGTCGCAACTCTTCTACACGAAACAGCTATCTTATCGAAAAAGAACTTTAGTTCTCAACCAATCGAAAAACTCTCTTTGAGCCACCGACGGAAACATAAGAAAAAAAAATTTGGACTCTTTTTGACGCTGCTCCTCTTGCTCGTTGCCGGAGGCTTCTTCTGTGCATGGAAGGTTGCGGGTGGACAAAAAGAAATCGAAACCGTGCAGTCGTTGGCCGAAAACCACATACGCCTTGTCCGCAGCGAAATCCCAACCATGCCATCCGTTTCGCGCATGTCCTATTCCGAGATGTTTCCCGACATGAACGACGTGCAGCTCGAGGCAGCCAAGTCCAACGGGCTTCGCAACCCCGACAAACTCGTCAATCCCGAAAGCAGCGTCGAACTTGTAAAGGTCGAAACCTGTGAGGCCTATGTGGTCGACTCGCTGCGCCATTCGAAACCCTTTCTTGTGCCTCAGGCCGAGAAGCTTCTGATGTATATCGGCCACCGGTTCGACGAAATCCAGACCGAGTACGGCATAAAACGCAGGGTGCGCCCGCTTGTCACCAGCCTGCTTCGCAGCCGCAGCGACGTGGGGCGTCTGCGCCGCGTAAACCGCAACGCTACCGAAAATTCCTGCCACCTCTACGGAACCACTTTCGATATCTCCTACACACGTTTTGTCGACCAGAACGGCATTGTCGTGGCCTCCAATCCAAAATACAAGGAACTGTTGGCCAAAGCTCTATACGAGCTGCGTTTCGAGGGTCTCTGCTATGTGCGCTACGAGCGTCGCCAACCGTGCTTCCACATTACCGTGCGCTCGGTCGACTACGAGGGCGACCTTGTAAGCGAAATCGTGGAATACCAGACCGACAGTCGTCCGCAGACTGCTGGCAGTGCGAAATCCGCTCCCGACACTTCCCCAAACAACAACTATGCAAAGGTCAATAACAGCCAGACAAGACCCGACGCAGCAAAATCTGACGCAAACGCCCCGACTGTTGCCGCTTCCACTCCTCCGGCGGCCAAAAATAAAGTTACTGTTTGCACACGCGACAAAGAGTTCGGTCACAGGGGCAACTATGTGTTCGACTGACTTTAGCTCTTGACAACTTTCACCGACAAGTCCAATCATCTTCAACATTCGATAATCAACCAATAATCAACTGTTTCGAAATGAGTCTACAATGTGGTATAGTGGGGCTCCCCAACGTGGGCAAATCAACCCTTTTCAACTGCCTGAGCAATGCAAAGGCGCAGGCTGCCAACTTCCCTTTCTGCACTATCGAACCCAACGTGGGGGTTATAACCGTGCCCGACGAGCGTCTTAACAAGCTTGCCGAAATTGAGCATCCGGCCAGTGTAGTGCCCGCTACAGTCGAAATAGTCGACATTGCAGGTCTCGTAAAAGGTGCCAGCAAAGGCGAGGGCCTGGGCAACAAGTTTCTCGGCAACATTCGCACATGCGACGCCATTATCCACGTCTTGCGCTGTTTCGACGACGACAACGTCACCCATGTCGACGGCTCGGTCGACCCCATACGCGACAAGTCGACCATCGACCTCGAACTACAGTTCAAAGACCTCGAAACTATCGAAAACCGTTACGACAAGGAGGTTAAGAAAGCCAAGGCCGGCGGCGACCCCAAAGCCAAAAAACTTCTTGAGGTGATGGACCTCTACAAGGCGGCTCTGCTCGACGGCAAGAACGCTCGTTCGGTGCAGCTCGACGAGAGCCAGCTCGAAGCCGCCAGAGACCTTATGCTGCTCACTGCCAAACCAGTTCTCTACGTCTGCAATGTCGACGAGAATTCTGTCACCACCGGCAACAAGTATGTCGAAGCCGTCAAAAACGCCGTCAGCTCCGAGAGTGCCGAGGTGCTCGTGATAGGCGCGGCTATTGAGGCCGACATTGCCGAGCTGGAAACGTTCGACGAAAAACAGATGTTTCTCAACGACCTCGGTTTGTCCGAGTCGGGGGTCAACCGTCTCATAAAGGCCGCCTACAGGCTTCTCGGCCTGCAAACATTTCTCACCGCTGGCCCGAAGGAATGCCGGGCCTGGACCTTCCGCAAGGGCATGAAAGCCCCGCAAACGGCTGGTATCATTCACAGCGATTTCGAACGCGGCTTCATTCGCGCCGAGGTTATTAAGTTCGACGACTACGTCTCGCTCGGCAGTGAGGCCAAATGCCGCGAAGCTGGCAAGATTGCCGTCGAGGGTAAAGACTATGTCGTACAGGACGGCGACATAATGCATTTCCGTTTCAACGTCTGATGTTTCGCTCAACAATAATTTCGCTTCAACATTAATCCGCTCACTTGTCCCGCTTCTGCAAATACACGGTATTATTCCTTTTGGCACTGCCTCTGCTTGCAGCTGTTTCGGGCTGCTCAACCAGCAAGGCCAAGTGGGCCAATATTCAGTTCCACAACATAACGGCTCACTATAACGTTTGGTGGAACGGCAACGAGAGTCTCAAGGAGGGTGTCAGGGATCTTAACAAGAAAATCAACGACGACTACACGCAAATCCTCCCTGTCTACAAACTCGGCACCACTGCCGAGGCCATGTCTGTCAAGCCCAAATTCGACAGGGCTATCGAAAAAGGCGTGAAAGGCATAAAAAAACACAGCATCTTTGTCCACGGTAAGGAGCATGTGCCCTACATCCGCAAGTGCTACCGGCTTACGGCCTACGGCTCATTCTACGAGCACGACTATGTCTCGGCCGAGAACACATGCCAGATGATGGCCTCCCAGTTCGCCGGCACCACCGAGGGCGACGAGGCCAGAATTCTCATGGCCCGTTGCCACACCGCCGACAAGCAATATATCGTTGCCGAACAGGAACTCGACCAGCTGGTACAGAAACTGAAGGACGGCGCTTTCTCGAAAAAAGTCGAGTGCGAACTCTATATGGCCATGGCCGAATGCCTCCTGCCGCAAGAACGCTACAAAAAAGCCGTCGAGTATATCAAACTTGCCCTCGAATCGGCCAAAGACCGCGAAACCCAAGCCCGACTCTATTTCATAATGGCTCAAGTTTACCAGAAATTGGGCAAGAAGCCGACTGCCACAAAATACTACCAGAAAGCGATAAAGCACACCGAACAGTATGTTATGGAGTTCAACGCCCGACTCAATATCGCCTCTTGTGCCGACCTTGAGCATACCGACCTCCCCAAACTCGAAAAACAGCTCAAACGCATGCTCAACGAAAGCAAAAACGAGGAGTATCGCGATCAGATTTATTTTGCTATGGGCGAGATGTACATGGGGGTCAAGGATGCCAAGAAAGCCTGCGACAGCTACCGCAAGTCGGTCGCCGTATCGACCAAGAACCAGCCACAGAAAGCCAAGTCATCCATTCGGCTTGGCGAGGTGCTTTACGATGTCTACGAAAACTACGACCTCTCGCAGGTCTACTACGACACTGCCATGCAAATCATCACACGCGACTATCCCCACTACGGCGAGATAAAGTCGCGCTACGACGTGCTTTCCGCCCTTGTCTCCTACACCCGCGTAATAGAACGCAACGACAGCCTCATTGCCGTGTCGGAAATGCCTAAAGCCGAACGCGATGCCCTGATTCAGAAAAAAATAGAACAACTAAAAAAACAAGAGGCCGAAGCCAAGGAACGCGAGCTGCTCGCACAAATTGCCTCCGACACCAAAGCTGCTCAAAACACCCTCAACGGAGACTGGTATTTCTACAACCACAACACGGTGCAAAAAGGCAAGGAGACTTTCCGCCAGCGGTGGGGCACGCGTGCGCTCGAAGACTATTGGTTCATGTCGAAAAAGGGTCTTCTTGGCATGAACATGCTCGCTATGGGCGACGACGAGCAGCAATCCGACGAAACCGACGAAACTGACAGCACTGCCGCCGAAAAACAGCCTTCTCTCCGCGGCTCCGACCCCAACGACCCTCACAATGCGGCTTTTTATCTCAAGGATCTGCCTACCTCCATCGAACAGAAAGACTCTATGCGCAGCGAAATCGCCGTGTCTCTGCTCAACGCGGGCTATATCTACTACGACGGTATTGGCAATGTGCCGAAAGCTCTCGAATGCTATCTCCGCATGGCCAGCGAATACCCAGAAAACGACGAGATTGTGCAATCTTTCTACATGCTTTACCGTATCTACACCAAACAGGGCAACACGCCGCAGGCCAACTACTACAAGGATATGATTCTCATGGGTTTCCCCGACAGCGACTACGCCAACCTCATTCGCGACGACGAATACTACAAGGAAATCATCCGCCGCGAGCAGCGTGTTCGCGACGACTACGAATCGCTCTACGCCCTTTTCCGCAAACGCCGCTACAACGAGGTCATCAACGAGGCTGCTGCGGCTCGCGAAAACTACCCCAACGATGCCTTTTTGCCTAAGTTCAATTATTGGGAGTCTATGGCCTTTGTCCGTCTTGGCGAAAAGGAAAAAGCTATTGCAGGTTTCGAGAAAATCCTCGCCACCAGCGAAAAAACTGACTCCATCGTCCCGCTCGTCATGTTGCAGCTGAAGTACCTCAAGGGCGGTGTCGATGTCCAGGAAACGGCATCCGCCGACGAGTCTATCACTGAGACCGAAGAAGCTCTGGCCGCCGGTCGCACTCCTCGCACTCTCCAGCCCGAATCTCGCTCCGAAGAGGAACAGTTGCCTGCCGAGGCTCTCTATTTCCGTTACAAGGAATCCCTGCAGCACTACGTCATCATTCTCGTCAACGACAAGAAAATACGTGCCACTGAGTTCCAGTACCGCATAGCCGACTTCAACGCTCAGTACTACTCCAACGCGGGCTACAAAGTCAACGCTCTTATGTTCACCGACTCAACCCAGATGGTCACTATACACCGCTTCAAAAACGCTGAGGAGGCCATGCGCTACTACACTCATTTGCATCAACCAGAAAGCCCACTCACTCAGTTTAATAGCGACTATTACGAGGCTTTCCCCATTTCAACCCAGAACTATACAACTTTCTACAACCGCAAAAACGTTGAAGCCTACCGTCTCTTCTTCAAGAAGTACTACAAAACCATAGATTAAAATTCGGTAAACCCTAAAATTTCAGTTTTTAGTTCCAATGTCGTTATTATATACTCACAACAATTTGACTGTCAAAAATTTCTTTCTCTTGACCAAGAGAGATGGCGTTGATGTAATCTTTAGAGGTCGTCGTGTAACGATATAACGTTATCCTCCAAACAGCAACGTTCGAAAAAAATCAATCAAACAACAATAACACTATGGCAAAATCATTCGAAATGGAAAACAGCACGGTCAACACTATCAGCACTGGCACTCTTATCAAGGGTGACATCACTGCGCAGGGCGACTTCCGCCTCGACGGACGCCTTGAGGGAAACATCCAGCTCAACGGAAAACTTGTCGTTGGCGAAACTGGACACATTCGCGGCAACATTGTGTGCCAAAACGCCAATATCATTGGCCAGGTCGACGGCAATATCTCTGTCAAGGAGGTCCTCACTCTCCACGCCAGCGCCGTCGTGAAGGGTGACATACTCATCAACAAGCTTGCCATCGAGCCTGGTGCCGCATTCTCCGGCACCTGCCGTATGCTCGACGAACTACGTAAGGAAAACGACACCGACGAGGCCTAACCATTTTTACCTGAAGTGAATACCATTTCCTCTCCCGAAGCCCGCTTGTTTCGTCAGTGGGCTGGCGTTGAATGCGAGCAGCTCTCCATTCTTGGCGCCAACGGCTCCAACCGCCGATATATTCGCATGGCTGCGGGCAACAAACGGTGTATTGCCGCTCTGAACGACGATGTGCGCGAAAATGAAGCTTTTTTCTACTTCTCGCGGCAAATGCTCAACCGTGGCTTTCATGTTCCCGAACTCTACGCCGTAAGCGACGACCGCCGTTGCTATCTTCAGCAGGATCTGGGCGACACTACGCTCTACAACCACCTCTTCGTCAAACGGCAGAACGGCTCTGGTTTCGACTCCGAGGCTGTCGCTCTCTACAAGCGCGCGCTCGCTGATCTGGTCGATATTCAGACCCGCTGCCGCGACCTCGACTTCAGTCACTCCTATCCTCGCAGCGATTTCGACCGCCAGTCTCTTCAGTGGGACTTCAACTACTTCAAGTATTTCTTTCTCAAGCTTCTCTATATTCCTTTCGACGAGCAGCTGCTCGAAGATGATTTTCGCCGTTTTCAGGACTATCTCCTCGCCGGCGATTGCTCCTCTTTCCTCTATCGCGACTTTCAGACTCGCAACATTATGCTCTCCGACGGCAGTCTCTACTATATCGACTATCAGGGAGCCCGACGCGGCGCACCGCAATACGATGCCGCGTCGCTCCTCTACAGCTCCAAGGCCGAATTGCCCGATGCCGTCAGGCAGGAACTTTTGCGCCACTATGTCGACCTTTACCTCTCTGCCCATACCGCCAGAGTAGGGGGCTCATCCTCCAAGAAACTCTTTGTCAATCGTTTCTATGCCTATGCCATCGCTCGCATGATGCAGGCCATGGGCGCTTACGGCTACCGTGGCCTATACGAGCGTAAGGACTACTTCTCCAACAGCATTCCTCTTGCCGTGGCCAACCTGCGCACCGTTGTCGAGAGCCATTGGCCCGATATTGACCTGCCTCACCTTCGCAGCGTATTCCGCGCCATAATCGAATCGCAGTCGAAATCTTCTGGCTCGGACTTTAAAACCCAGGACCGGCTCACTGTCACCGTCACGAGTTTCTCCTATAAAAAAGGTCTGCCGCGCGACCCGTCGGGAAACGGTGGTGGCTTTGTCTTCGACTGTCGTGCATTGCCCAACCCGGGCCGCTATCCCGAATACCGTAACCTTACGGGGCGCGATGCCTCGGTGGCGGCTTTCCTCCAAAAAGAAGAGTCGGTCGCTCGCTTTCTCGAAAATGCATACTCTTTAGTGGCGCAGTCAGTAAAAAAATACACCGAGCGCCGCTTCTCCAGCCTTATGGTCTCGTTCGGCTGCACCGGCGGTCAGCACCGTTCTGTTTACTGCGCCGAGCAAATGACCGCCTATCTGCGTCGCAATTTCGACTGCAATGTCAATCTAATCCATCGCGAGCAAGACTAAACATCCGAGCCTTATCCCATATCACTCCAACCCTCTTGCAGGCGGTATACCTAAAATGTTTTTTTCTTGCTGTGAAAAATAATTTGTATCTTTGCAACCTACTTGACGAAAACAAAAAACAAATATAACAATGAGCAAACCTGTTAAAATCCTTCTTCAGATCGTGCTGGCTCTCGTGGCCGTGGGTCTGGGTATCTGGCTCTGTATGAGTATTGTTACCCCCATGAAATTCGACAGCGAATATGCCAAACGCGGTGCTGCCTGCGCCGAAAAACTCAAGGCCATCCGAACTCTCGAAGAGGCCTACAAGCAGACCTATCGCTGCTATTGCGGCAACTTCGACACCCTGTTCAACCGTCTTCTCAACGAGGACAGCCTGCGCATCACCACCAAAGTGGTCTACCGCGACCGTTTCCCGCAGGACAGCAACTTCGTCCTTGAGGAAATCTCCGAACTCGAAGCCATCAAGAAAGGCTATATCGCTCGCAAGGACACTCTGGTCAACCCCATCAAACAGCTTCTTGAAAACAAAAAACTCCTCATCCGCGACGCCGACACCATGCGCAACATGACTATCGACGAAATCCGCAATCTCCGCTACCTGCCCTATCCCAAGGGTACCACCGAGGAGTTCGAAATCCAGGCCGGTATGCTGGAAAAAGACTACGGCAAAATCCCGCTCGTCGAAGTCAAGGTCACCATCGACCGCCTTATGAGCGACTGCGACGAGCAGCTTGTCATCAACAAGCTCGACGAACTCAAGAAAAAACACAACCGTTACAACGGCTGGGGTTTTGGCAGCATGGACGAAGCCATCATCGAGGGTAACTTCGAATAAGCCGCTTTATCCGTTACTTACCCCCGATTTCGCAACATCGGGGGTTTTTGTTTACTCTGTGGTTTTGTATATGGCTTATTCAATACACAGCAAGTGCCGTAAAACAACATTCCGCGTATGCCTGTTCCATCCATGTTTCGAGGTGCAGGGTTAAACTGATGTAATGCAGTGTAAAGCGTGTCCCTTTTTGTCGAAACTGTAGATTTTTCCCTTGTTTCAACTCACCAGCGTTCAACAACCGATTTTCAATTCTCTAATTATATTTTGAATGGCCTACACAATCAAATCTTTCGTTTCCGATACCGCAGCCCCGGGTTCTTCCGACAAGAGGCTTTCCGTATGTCTGAAACCTTCAGGTTTCAGTTTCACCGTTTTTGCCGGCGAAAACCACCTTCTCACCTACTGTGATGTCCAGCTTTCGAACGATGGCTCAATTTCCACACTCTCGTCCGACATAAAAGCCCTTTTCGCCGACAAGAAACTCATGATTTTCGGTTATTCGTCGGCCGAGGTAATCGCCTGTGCCGACCTCGCATCCTGGCTTCCCGAACACCTCTACGAGAAAGGTCGCGAACGGCAGTATCTCTCCATGGTTGGCAAGGTTCGCGACGGCTTCACCTGCTATAGCGACTACTGCGACCTGCTCAAGTCCTACATTGTCTTCTCGGCCGACTCCACCGCTGTGTCAGCTTTCAAAATCACTTTCCCCGGCATCAAGGTTCGTTGCCAGTACTCCAAACTCGTCGTGCCGGATTTCATCAAGCAGACCGAACCCGTCATCCTGCTCAATATGCGCGATGGCTTTTGCGATATTGTGGCTTCATTCGGTGGCCAGCTCCATCTCTCCAACTCCTTCGCCACTGCCTCTGTAGGCGATGCCATGTACAAGGCTCTCAATGTAATGAAGTCGCTCTCTATGGAAAATCCCGACCTCTCGCTTTGGCTCTCTGGCCTCGTCGACCGTGACACTTATGCTCTTTTTGCCAAGTATTTCCCCAAGGTGCGCCTCTACACGGGACATCCTTTCTCATGTCAGAACGACGACCTGCGCAATATTCACACCTACCGTGATGTGCTGGTCTTCTGACCTACATGTCTAATTTTTTTAGCGTCAAACAGTGCGCATCATTTCCGGCTCAATGAAAGGGCGCAGGCTCACCCCGCCCGCCAACCTTCCGGTTCGCCCCACTACCGATATGGCTAAGGAAGGACTGTTTAATATTCTCAACAATTATGTCGACTATGAGGATTGCGATGTGCTCGACCTCTTCGCCGGCACCGGATCGGTCACTTTCGAGTTTGTGTCGCGCGGCGCCAAATCTGTCACTGCTGTCGACATCAACGCTCCCTGCACTGATTTTATCAGGCAGACGGCGCAGCGTCTCTCGGTCAACAACCTGCATGTCGTGCGCGCCGATGTCTTCGACCTGCTCAAACGTGCCTACAAGAAGTTCGACATCGTTTTTGCCGACCCTCCCTATGCCCACGAACTCCTGCCGCAACTACCCGACTTGATTTTCGAAAAAGACATTCTCTCCGACGACGGCATCTTCATTCTCGAACACCCGCGCGAACACTCTTTTCTCGATCATCCGCGCTTCTGGCAGCATCGCAACTACGGCAAAGTGAATTTCACTTTTTTCGCTAAACAACTCGACAACGATTGACGGGGCGCAATAACTAAAGCCATATCAGGTAAAATCACGCATTCGCTCAAATCATCTCAATAATTTTCAAATCCCAACATCATTTTCTCCCATGCAAGCAATTGTCAAAACCGATTTCCACTTTCCGAAACAAAAAAGCCTCTATGTGGGCAAGGTCCGCGATGTCTATAATATCGACGGCAAATATATGGCCATGGTTGTGTCCGACCGCATCTCGGCCTTCGATGTGGTGCTGCCCAAGGGCATACCCTACAAAGGACAGGTGCTGAACCAGATTGCAGCCAAGTTTCTCGACGCCACTGCCGACATTCTGCCCAACTGGAAACTTGCCACACCCGACCCGATGGTCACCGTCGGCCTCAAATGCGAGGGTTTCCGTGTCGAAATGATTGTGCGCGGCTATCTGGCCGGCAGTGCCTGGCGTGAGTATAAAGCCGGCGCGCGCACCCTCTGCGGTGTCTCGCTGCCCGAGGGTATGGTCGAGAACCAGAAATTCCCCACTCCCATTTTGACACCGACAACCAAGGCCGACGAAGGTCACGACGAGAACATCAGCCGAGATGAGATTATCCGTACGGGTCTTGTGAGCAAAGACGACTATGAGCAGCTGGAGCGTTATGCACTCGCGCTATTCGAGCGTGGTACCAAGATTGCAGCCGAGAAAGGGCTTATTCTGGTAGATACCAAATATGAGTTTGGCAAAAGAGACGGCAAGATCTACCTTATCGACGAGATTCACACCCCCGACAGCAGCCGCTATTTCTATGCCGACGGCTATGAGGAGCGTCTTGCCAAAGGCGAGCATCAGCGTCAGCTCTCCAAGGAGTTTGTCCGCGAGTGGCTTATGGCTAACGGATTCCAAGGCAAGGAGGGACAGCGCGTACCTGAAATGACCGACGAGATAGTCAACTCCATCACCGACCGCTATATTGAGCTCTACGAACATATCACCGGTGAGAAATTCCAAAAGGCCGACGAGTGTTCAGACATCGCTGCCCGCATCGAGAAGAACGTAACAGCTTGCCTTGCGTCGCTCTGATGGAGATCGAACGCAAATATCTTGTACGTGAGCTTCCTGCCAATCTCGACAGTTATCCCCACGTCGAGATAGAGCAAGGTTACCTCTGCACATCGCCCACCCTGCGCATCCGCAAGGCGGGCGATGCATATATTCTCACTATCAAAGAAAAACTGCCTACCTACAGCTCCGCTATCCACAACCGAGAGGAGGAATTCACTTTGTCGGCAGAAAAATTCGAGATTTTGAAAGCCAAATGTGAAGGAACGATGGTTCTCAAGACGCGCTATCGCATCGACCTGCGACGCAGCGAAGGCGATGGCCTATATTCGAATTTGGTGGCCGAGTTGGACATCTTTCATGACCGACTCGAAGGACTGCAGTTGGTGGAGGTGGAGTTTCCCGACACCGTTTCGGCAGACAGCTTCGTCAAGCCCGACTGGTTCGGTGAGGATGTCTCATGCGACAAGCGTTACAGCAACAGCCATCTCGCTTTCAATGGATAATCGCATGCACATAGTGTCGTTCAATGTGCCTTTGCCGGCAGATTACGGTGGTGTGATTGATGTCTTTTATCGAATCAAAGCGCTCGCAGAAGCGGGTGTGGACATACATTTGCATTGTTTCACATACGGACGTACCAAAAATGAAGAACTGGAACGTTACTGCAGCGAAGTGTGTTACTACGACCGCGATATGTCGCCGTTGCTCATGTTTCGCCACACTCCGTTCATCGTGATTTCCCGTCGCAACGAACAACTGATGGAGAAGCTGGCCAAAGACGATTTTCCCATTTTGCTCGAAGGTCTGCATTGCTGCTCGGTGCTTGATGACCGTCGGTTTCACAACCGCAAGGTGATGGTGAGGGCGCATAATATCGAATCCGACTACTATCGAATGTTGGCAAAGGCTGAATCTAAGCTAATAAAAAAAGCCTACCTGAAGATCGAATCAGCCAAGATACGACGATATGAACCCATACTTTCTCGTGCCTCGGCGGTCTTCGCCATTTCGCAAAGCGATAAGGCGTGTCTGGAACGTATGGGGTGTTCAAATGTACAGGTTGTTGGCGGTGCAAATCCTTACAAAGAGGTGAAAATCACGCCAGGTCTTGGTGAATATGCGCTATACCACGGAAATCTATCGGTCCCCGAAAATTACAAAGCGGCTGAATATCTGATCGACAATATTTTTTCAACAGGAGAACATCGGCTTGTGGTTGCAGGTTACCGACCACCTGCACGTCTGATAGCCAAAGCAGACAGATTGTCCAATGTGAAAGTTGTGGAAAGTCCGGACGACAGCAAGATGTCCGACTTGATAGCCAACGCGCAGGTGAATGTGTTGGTCAGCAACCAACCCACAGGATTTAAGATGAAGTTGCTCAATGCGCTATACAATGGACGTCACTGTCTGGTTAATTCCACGATGGTGTGCGGAAGCGGTCTTGAAAGCCTTTGTGCGGTTGTGGAAGGGGACGAAGAGTTTCGTGTCAGGTTGAACGAGTTGATGCGGCGAGAGTTGCGTCCTGACGATGTCGAGAAGCGACGTGAAGTGTTGTCTGCATACTCAAGGTCAACTTCTGTTAATAAAATAATAGACCAACTCTAATTCTATGAAACGCATACCGCATACATTTACTATCGTTTTCGCTCTTATAGTGTTGGCGGCTGTTATGACTTGGGTTATCCCAGCCGGCGAGTTTTATCGAGAGACCGTAGGAGGTCGCGAGGTGGTGGTCAACGACTCGTTTCATCGAGTCGATGCCGCTCCGCAGACTTGGCAGATATTCACGGCATTTTACAATGGTTTCTGCGACAAAGCCGACATCGTCATCTTCATCCTCATGGTGGGCGGTGCGTTCTGGATATTGAATAACAGTCACGCCATAGACGTGGGAGTGATGGCGTTCTTGAGAAGGGTGCAACGCCTGAGCCGGTTCAAGCTGATAAAGAAGATTGGTGTGGAAAATATCATCATCACCCTGGTGATGCTGATGTTCAGCTTGTTCGGAGCTGTATTCGGCATGAGTGAGGAGACGATAGCATTTGTGGTGGTGTTCATACCGCTGGCGATACAGATGGGTTACGACTCGATAGTGGGGTTGTGTATGTGCTATGTGGCCGCACATGTGGGATTTGCAGGTGCTATGCTCAACCCGTTCACGATAGGCATAGCGCAAGGAATTGCCGACCTGCCGCTCTTCTCGGGGTTGGAGTACCGCTTCTTCTGCTGGATTGTGCTGACGATAATAGGCATCGCCTTCGTGTTGTGGTATGCCCACAGGGTGAAAGTTTGTCCTGAGAAAAGTCCCGTATATAAACTCGACAACTATTGGCGCGAGAGGGTGGATTCGGTCGGACAGACAAAGCTCTCCACGAGACAGGCGCTGATACTCGTGCTGTTGCTGCTCACCATTGTGGCACTTGTCATCGGAGTGCTGAAAGCCGACTGGTACATAGCCGAGATCTCGGCACTCTTTTTTGCGATGGGGATAATAGCTGGCATACTCGACAAACAGAGTGCCGACAGCATAGCGAAGCTGTTTTTGGAAGGCTGCAAAGACATCCTCTCGGCTGCTCTTGTCGTCGGCTTGGCATCGGGCATCATCTTCATATTGCGCGACGGCAAGGTGATAGACACCATGCTTTACGGCTTGACCAAATCGTTGGCGCAAACGGGCGATGTGGCGTCGGTTGGGGCGATGTACGCTTTCCAGACGTTGCTGAACGTGGTGATGCCCAGCGGATCGGCGAAGGCGGCACTTACGATGCCTATAATGGCGCAGTTTGCCGACCTGATAGATGTGTCGCGTCAAACTACTGTATTAGCCTTCCAGTTCGGCGACGGTTTCACCAACATGCTCACTCCCACCAGCGGCGTTCTCATTGGCTGTCTTGGTGTGGCCAAAATACCCTACGGTGTGTGGCTCAAGTGGGTCTGGAAGTTCATCCTCGCAATGGTGCTGATTGGATTTCTGTTGCTGCTGCCGACGTTGTTCATGAAGTTGCCTGGATTTTAATGAGATAGTGATTAGACAAATCTATCGTCTTGAGGGAATACAGGTTGTTTGGTCTTGAAATAATGCTTGTTATGAAACGTTGCTATTTATTCCTCGTTTTCCTTGCGATATTTGGTTGCGCTTGGGCACAGTCGGCCGAATACGTCAAGGAGATTGTGTGTCGCCTCTCGTCCGACGACATGAAGGGCAGGGGCTATTCACTGGGAGGCGACAGCCTTGCTGCACGGTTCTTAGTTTCCGAATTGATGAAGCATGGGGTCAAACCATTCGGAGATTCCTTTATGCAGTACTATCCGTTGGATGTTTACACCATCGACGGCCAATGCCGGCTTAATCTTGATGGCAAGGAGCTGAAGCCCTACGATGAGTTTAAGCTGAAGCCGATGCGTGGAGTCACAAGCGAATGGCTTGAGAAAAGCCGTTGGCAGAAAGAGGTCAGTGGTATCTGGTATGTAGGAGTTGAGAAGTTGGGAATGTCGGTTCCGCTCACCCCGTTCGAGAACATGCGGAAGCCTTACGTGGTCGAGGTGCTCGACACGGTGCACAGTTCGGCTCCAAAGAACATAAAATCCGACATAACCGTAACCCCTCGCATTGGCTATATCTCGCAAAATGTGTGCGGATATATCGAGGGCGAGACAGACACGATGGTTGTGTTTACGGCCCATTACGACCATCTGGGCATGATGGGCGACAAAGTATGTTTTCACGGAGCGCACGACAACGCCAGCGGTGTGGCTACGGTGTTGGACATTGCCCGTAGTTATGCCTCAAGTAAACCTCGCTATACATTGGTATTCTGCTTTTTCAGTGGCGAGGAGGCTGGGTTGCTGGGCTCGTCGTACATGGCACAGCATCCATTGTTCGACCTGAAAAAAGTGCGGCTGCTGGTTAACCTCGACCTGCTGTGTGGCGGTTCGGAGGGCTTTATGGTGGTGAACGGCAAAGCCGACAACACATCACCCTTTGTAGGCAAAATGATGTCCTATAACGAGAAATGGCATCTACTGCCGGAGATAAAGCTGCGAGACAACGCGGCCAACAGCGACCATTGGTGGTTCTCGAATCTGTGTCCCGCCATCTTTATCTACACGTTAGGGGGACGCTACGGCGACTACCACAGCCCCTACGACACTTGCGACCTCTGCGGCATCGAAGATTCGTATGAGAATGTGCTGCGGGTGATTCTAGCCGCGATAGAGTAGGGGAATTGGGAGAATAGATGTATCTTTACAGATAAAAATAAATACATAGACAATAAGTCCGAAAAGAATTGAACACATTTAGGCTTACCTCGATAGGGAAACCGACTGACGAGTTGCATAAAAACACCAACAAGCTTATACGTCGGTTTATCCCCAAGAATACCATACTATCCTCTTTTCTCTGCTGATTACTTGACCTTTGTCCAAACCGAAATCAACCTTCGCCCGAGAAAACTTTTGAACTTCGATACCCAAAAATATAAATTTATGACAACTCCTAAAAGTCCAGTTTTCAGTTTCCAATGTTGTTGTTATATTCTCAGAATAATCTGATTGTCAATAACACCTCCTATTGGATAAGAGAGGGGAACTATGGAGGATGTAAATTTTAGAGGTCGTCTTATGCTATATTTGCACGGCAGTGATGTACTTGGCTGTTGTGTCTACAGTTTGATAAAATCAGGGGTATAGGTGCTCTTGTTTCGAGAATTGTATGTATATTTGTACTTTATTTTTAAAAAGTGCATTTTGCTATTCTATTAGAAAACAAGAAATAAAAGTATAACGATGGAATTTGAAAACGAAAAAATCACGCGGGTTGACATCGAAACAACAATGAAAACGGCCTATATCGACTATGCCATGTCGGTCATTGTCGCCCGTGCGTTGCCCGATGTGCGCGACGGTTTGAAGCCCGTCCAGCGCCGCATCCTCTACTCAATGAACGAGAACGGGATATTCTACAACACTCCCACGAAAAAATGCGCCCGCATCGTCGGCGACACGATGGGTAAGTACCACCCGCACGGCGACTCGTCTATTTACGGCGCTCTGGTGCGTATGGCCCAGCCGTGGGCCATGCGCTACACTCTCGTCGATGGACAGGGCAACTTCGGCTCTATCGACGGACATGGCGCCGCCGCCATGCGTTACACCGAGGCTCGCCTCAAACAGATTTCTAACGAGATGCTCGCCGACATCGACGAGGACACCGTCGATATGCTACCCACCTACGACAACGAGGCCGTCGAACCAACCGTCCTGCCCGCCAAGATACCTAACCTGCTTGTCAACGGGTCAAACGGCATCGCCGTCGGTATGGCCACCAACATGCCCACCCACAACCTCACCGAAGTAATGAACGGATGCATCGCATACGTCGACAACCCCGAAATCACCATAGAAGGCTTGATGCAACACATCAAGGCCCCCGATTTTCCAGGCGGCGGAACCATCTACGGCTACAAAGGTGTGCAGGAAGCCTACAATACCGGACGAGGAAGCATCATCCTGCGTTCCGACACCGAAATCGAGGAGGATCGTAATGGCCGCAACCTCATCGTGGCTTCCACTATCCCTTACGGCGTCAACAAGGCCGAAATGATAAAGCGGCAGGCTCAACTGGTCAAGGACGGCAAAATCGTAGGCATCAGCGATATACGTGACGAAAGTAGCAAAGACGGAATCCGCGTGGTCTATGTGCTGAAAAACGATGTCGTGCCCAATGTGGTGCTCAACAAGCTCTTCCAGATGTCGGAACTGCAAAGCTCTTTTGCGGTTAATAATATAGCTCTCGTCAAGGGCCGTCCCATGCTCCTCACCCTCAAGGACTTGATTAAGAACTTTGTCGACCACCGCGAAAATGTGGTGACCCGTCGCACCCGTTTCGAAATGGCCGAGGCCGAGAAACGCGCTCACATCCTCTCCGGTCTGCTCCGCGCTATCGACATTATCGACGAGATTGTGCACCTCATACGTTCATCCAAAACTCCGTCCGATGCTCGCCAGGGGCTTATCGACCGCTACCAGTTCAGCGATCAGCAGGCTACAGCCATCGTCGACATGCGACTTGCCCAGCTCACAGGCCTTAACCACCAGAAACTGCAGGAAGAATACGACGAGAAACTTCGCTTCATCGAACGCTGCAAAGAAATCCTCGGCGACCGCAATGTCCTTATGCAGGTCATTAAGGACGAGTTTGTGGTCATACGCGACAAATATGGCGACGAACGCCGCACGGCCATCCGCTACGACGCTATCAACTTCCGCATCGAAGACACCATTCCCGACGAGCAGGTGGTCATCACCATCTCCCACAAAGGCTACATCAAACGCACACTTCTCAGCGAATACCGCACCCAAAACCGTGGCGGCGTGGGCTCCAAGGGCAGTGCCGTCCGCAGCGAGGACTTTGTCGAACACATATTCACCTGCACCAACCACAACTACCTCCTTTTCTTCACCGAAAAAGGCCGCTGCTACTGGATGCGCGCTTTCGAGGTGCCCGAGGGCGAGAAAAACACTAAGGGCCGTCCAATTCTTAATTGCATAAACATCGAGCCCGACGACAAAATCAAGGCTTACGTCAATGTCGAAAGCCTCAGCGACACCGAGTATGTGGGCAATCACTACATCATGATGTGCACCAAGAACGGCATAGTGAAGAAAACATCCCTCGAAGCCTACTCGCGTCCACGCACCAATGGCATCATCGCCGTCGGCATACGCGAAGGCGACGAACTGGTCACCGCACGTCTCACCAACGGCGAGGAGTACATTCTTATCGCTTCGAAAAAAGGTAAAGTGATGATTTGCCCCGAAAACGAATTCCGTGTCATGGGACGCGGCGCCAGCGGCGTTAAGGGCATGAACCTCGACGGCGCGGACGATGGCGTTATCGACATGCTCAACCTGCCCAGCGAGCAGGAAGACCTCCTTGTGGTCAGCGAGCACGGCTATGGCAAACGCTCCGCCTTGGCCGACTACCGTGCCACCGTTCACCGTGGCGGCAAAGGTGTCAAAGCAATGCAGATTACCGAAAAAACCGGCGCATTGGCCGCCATTGTTAACGTAACCGACGACCACGACCTCATGATTATCAATCGCTCAGGTATCACAATCCGTATGAAAGTCAGCGACCTGCGTGTCCTCGGACGCAACACTCAGGGCGTGAAGCTCATCGACCTCAAGGGCAAGGATTTCATCGCCTCGATAACTAAGGTGCCATCCTCTCCCGATGAGGACAACACTCCCGAAAACCCTGATGCCGCCGACTCGGTTGAAACAAACGGTAATCCCGAAAAGCCGGAATCCCCCGAAACTCCTTTGTCGCCCGAAAGCAATAATAAGCAAGATTCGGACACTAAAGAGTAAAGGCCGGCAATCAGCCAATAACACAACAAAACAATCTCAAAAAAAGAAAAGAATATGAAAAAGTCAATCCTAACATTTGCACTGGTGGCAT
Source organism: uncultured Bacteroidales bacterium (assembly GCA_905235855.1). Taxonomy (GTDB): domain Bacteria; phylum Bacteroidota; class Bacteroidia; order Bacteroidales; family P3; genus Colimorpha. The sequence goes on along the minus strand of CAJONE010000026.1, from coordinate 2,469 downwards.
TGTGCTTGGCCGCCGCCGCACAGACCCTCGAGGTTCAGAGCGCCGCACAAGATATGCGCAAGGGCTACCTCTCCAAGGCCAAGGCTTCTATCGACAAGGCCTGCGCCCACGAACAAACCAAGGACGATCCCAAGGCTTGGTACTACAAAGGCCTTATCTATTGTCAGATTGGCGAGGAAAGCCGGAAACCTAAATCGAAATACAAGGACCTGGCCGCCGACTGGTGCGAGCAGGCCTACGATGCAGCTCTGAAATGCAAGGAACTCGACAAGGACAATGAGTATGCCGAAACAAACAACACTGTTTTCTCGTTTGTCGGTGGTGAACTCTGCACCCGTGCAACCGATGCCTTCAACAAAGACCATAACTACGAGGCCTGCCTCAAGATGTGCGAGGACGCTATCAAGGCCTACGGCTACACCGGCGACAAAAAGTCGGCCGACTTTGCCTACTATCTGGCCGGTCTTTCGGCTTCACAACTCCACAACAACGACCTCGTCAAAAAGTATTTCAACGTGCTTATGCGCCGCAAGACCGACAAGGCCAACGTCTATCAGACTCTATTCACCATGTATCGCTCGGAGGAGAACAACGCCGAGGCTCTCAAGGTGGCTAACAACTTCTACAAGAACCACCCCGAAGACTACAACGCGGCTCTCATGATGTCCGAAGCTTACCTGATGAGCGGCGATAAGGCCAAGAGCGAGGAAATGGTCAATGCCGCCCTTAACCAGACCAAGGATAACCCGCAGGTCTATGCCAAGCTGCTCTGTGCCGCTGCCGAAATGCTGGCGGGCAATCAGGACTTCGAAGGCGCCGAGGCCAAGTATAACGAGTCTCTCGCCATCACCTCCAACCAGTTTGAGGCCAACTTCGGCATGGGCGGCATGCTCTACAACCGTGCTGTCGACAAACTCAACACTGAAGTCCCTTTCGACGATGAGACCGGACTTGCAGCCAAGCTCGAAGACGAGGCTAAGACCCTTTTCGGCAAAGCCGAGAACTATATGAAGGCTGCCGTTGCCTACATAGACGCGCTGCCGGCCGAACAGCAGGCTATGCAGAAGGCCAACCTTGTGCACTGCCTCAACGCTTTGAAGACAATCTACGCACGCCTCAACAACATGGAGGAACTTAAACCGGTCAACGCTCGCCTGCAGACACTGATGCAGTAACAGCGCTATTCATGACAAATAAAAAAGAGGCTCCCCGACGGGGAGCCTCTTTTTTACTGCCCGAGGTTTTATCGGTAGAAGTCAAAGGGCTTTTCGTGATTGTAAATAGCTTTTGTGCCGTATTTGTAATCCGTTATTACTTTTTCATGTTGTTGAGGATTGGCAATCCGTAACCTGCCTGCCACGTGATTTATAATCCCAATAAACTGTGGTATAGGTTCTGATTTGACGCGGAAACAGTGTTGCTGAAAATTGAAAACAATTAGTCAATATTCCAATATGCTGGTGGATCACCGTCGAATATTGTATCAATATCGTCGTCGCTGTATCCCATCTCATCCTGAGCATAGGATCCTCTGTATCGCTCGTAGGTATCAGTATAATCACTGTCTGAGTAATCATCACTATCGTCATATTCGTTTTCCCATTGTTCTTCAAACTTTGCATATCTATCCTGGTTGCAATATACATTTGCAAAAAATCATGCGTAAGTATGAAATCAGGAAAAATTGTCCTTGTCTCATTCAATAGGGAATCGGAAATATATCTCGAAAAAAAGTGTCAAGTTTGGGGACAATTTAATAAAATTTTTAGAGGCGATTTAATTCAAAACCGGGGACGATTTAATTCGGCGATAATACATGGAAAGTATGTGTAGAGCGACGAGCTGAGGCTGTAGAGCATACCGTCGTGCACATTGTCAACCAAGGTGATGTAGGCCTCCTGTATCACGTCCTCGCTGTCCTCCTTCGACAGGGCGAAGGTCTTGCCGAGGTATGCGATGACCCGCTCGCGATACATAAAGCAAGCGAGGCGCCCGTATGGGTGCCTCGCTTTGGCAACAGATTACTGGTTACTGGCCGCTGGTTACTTGATCTCTATCGCATAGGGCAGGCGTGCCTGCAGAGGTTCCATAGTAGCCCAATAGTAGAGGTCGGCATAGCCCGGCAGTATGGCGTCCACACGGGCGCGAAGCTTGGCCTCGGCAGCCTTGTCGCTGTTGAGTATCTTGTCGTACCACTTCTTTTCGATGGAGTAGTTCTTGACACTGTAATCCTTTATGCCAGCTTTTTCGGCAGCAATGGCCACGGCGGTGTTGATGCCGCCGAGGGTGTCGACAAGTCCTATCTTGATGGCGTCGGCGCCAGTCCAGACGCGTCCGCGGGCTATGCTGTCGACAAAAGCTACATCGAGGTTGCGGCCCTTGGCCACGCGACCGATGAATGTTTGGTAGAAGTCTTCTACGTTTTTCTGCAGCAGGGCGCGTGCATCGTCCGACAGCGGGCGTGTGCCG
>CAJONE010000025.1 GCA_905235855.1 uncultured Bacteroidales bacterium | reverse complement strand
GTTTATGACCATAATGACTGGCACATCGGACTGGATGACTTTCTGCATCACAACTTCGTTCTTGAACGGCTGGCCAATCTCGGTGACGAGCAGGAATAGGTCGGCATCCTGCAGGGCGGAGCTGACGAAGCCCATCATGGACTCGTGCAGGCGATAGTGTGGGTTGACGATGCCGGGTGTGTCGGTATAGACAATCTGGAAGTCGTCGCCGTTGACGATGCCCATGATGCGGTGGCGTGTGGTCTGGGCCTTGCTGGTGATTATGGACAGGTTTTCCCCAACCAAGGCGTTCATGAGTGTCGATTTTCCAACATTGGGGTTGCCTATGATATTGACGAAGCCAGATTTGTGCATGGTGTGACGTGTGACGTGTGATGGAATAACGCAAAGGGGCGATCGAATATTGTGCAGGCTGACGGTTGTTGCTGTCGAACAGCAATTATCAACCGTCTGCAGTGCGAAAATATCTGTCGCCAGACGCGTTTTGCACAAAAAAACGGACTACTTTTGCAGCCAAATTGGCAATCAATTAAAAAAGGTATGAGTCTTATCAAATCAATATCGGGCATACGCGGCACAATGGGTGGGCGCGTTGGCGAGGGTCTGACTCCTGTTGACGTAGTCAAATTCACATCGGCTTTCGCCAATTTCCTTCTGCGTGCGAAAGGTGGCACGGGGAAACTGAAAATGGTGGTGGGACGCGACGCACGGCTGTCGGGCGAAATGGTTGATCGGCTTGTGGTGGGAGCCCTTATGGGGATGGGGGTCGATGTGGTAGAGACTGGCCTCTCAACGACACCTACGACAGAATTGGCGGTGGTTCACCACGCTGCCGACGGCGGCATCATCATCACGGCCTCGCACAACCCCATACAATGGAACGCGCTGAAACTGCTCAACAGCCGCGGCGAGTTTATAGATGCCGCAGAGGGGGCTGAAGTGCTCCGCATAGCCGAACATGACGACTACCAATATGCGTCGGTCCAAGAACTGGGCACGGTTACGGTCGACGACGCTGCCATCGACCGCCATATTGAGCAGGTGTTGGCCTTGAGCCTTGTTGACTCGGCGGCAATAGGTGCTTCGCACTTCAAGGTAGCCGTCGACGCGGTAAACTCGACGGGTGGCATAGCCATACCACGCCTGCTCCGTGCGCTGGGTGTTTCTGATATTGTCGAACTCAACTGCGAGCCTTCTGGCTGTTTTGCCCATAACCCCGAACCGATACCGCAGAACCTTACTCAGATTTCGGACACTGTACGGTCAAACGGTTGCGACGTGGGCATAGTTGTGGATCCCGATGTCGACAGGCTCGCTCTGGTTTGCGAGACGGGAGAGATGCTTGGCGAGGAGTACACCCTTGTAAGCGTGGCCGACTATGTGCTCTCTCACACCCGGGGCAACACTGTTTCGAACCTTTCGTCGTCACGGGCTCTGCGCGATGTGACAAGCAAATACGACGGCTGCCAGTATAATGCTGCCGCCGTAGGCGAAGTGAACGTCACGACATTGATGCGACAGACAAATGCGGTGATAGGCGGTGAGGGCAACGGCGGTGTAATCTACCCTCAACTGCACTACGGACGCGACGCTCTGGTGGGTGTGGCTCTTTTCCTCACCCTACTGGCCAAGAAAAAAATGAAAACCAGCGAACTTCGCAAAACCTACCCTGAATACATCATCACCAAAAACAGGATAGACCTGACACCGGAAATAGACGTTGACGCGCTGCTGCAACGTGTTGCGGCAAAATACAAGGCGAGGCCTGACTGCGAAGTGACCACCATCGACGGCGTGAAGATTGACCTTGCCGACGGCTGGGTACACCTGCGCAAAAGCAACACCGAACCGATCATCAGGGTTTACAGCGAGGCCAAAAACGAAACTCGAGCCAACGAGCTGGCTATGCAAGTGATGAAGGAAGTCAATGGTTAGCTGTCTATTGTGTGCCAGATGACAATACGAAACCTAAAACTTATAATCTTATACCAAATTCAAAAACTATGGAAAACAACTCCTACCGCAAACTGACCCGCAGTTTGACCGACCGCAAAATAGCTGGCGTGTGCGGCGGTCTGGCTAAATATCTTAACGTCGACCCCACCGTTGTCCGCATACTTTTTCTGATAGCCCTGTTCTGCGGCAGTCTGGGGTTCTGGGCCTACGTGATAGTTTGGATAGCGGCACCCGAAGAGGGTCGGATGTAACCATTTCGTTGCCCCTCCCCTCCGACGGCGACGTCATCCGAAAACAGCGGTCAGAATTTAATGGTAATCACGCTGTGCTGCCGGTGGTGCCGGTCGGAGATTGATTGCCCACGAGCGTAGGCTTTCACCTCGGTGTCGATTTGGCTCCCCGCGCAACCCTCGTTAATCAAAGCCTTTTTTAACGCTGCGACACGCTGGTGGTCGAGACTGTTTTTCATTGCTGCCGACTGCGCGTCGGTATATACTGTCAGCGTTGTTTTTTTTGTGTGTGTTTTCAGCCACTCCGCCACTCGCTTCAACTCGAAACGCGAGAGCGGCGAAAGTTGCGGTTTTGAACTGTTGAATACAAGTCCGTCAAGCGGGAGTTCGACAGAAAGCGAATCGCACATAGCCCAGTTTGTGTCAGCTGTCACAAATCTGTGGTGTTCCATCTTGCTAATGGTAGTGGTGCGCAGATCGACAATGGCCGATACGGGGAATAGGGCCGGATTGTCGACATAGTAGCCATATTCGTGTCCCAAGGGAAGGGCGATGTTGAAACTGCCGTCGGCGGCAGATGTGTTGTATATGCCACAGAGGTCGCCACTATGGAGATCGAACCACCGCAATTTGGCCTTTAGCGGACGGCCGTCGGGGCCGCACACCGTTCCGGTTAGCGTCGCCACTGTTCGCGGACGAATGGCCTGCGGCATTGCAAACTCGCAAATGTCCCACCCCGTACTGTCTTTTACCGGTATGTAGGCCTTGTTGCCTGCCGTGTTCACCACAAACCAACAGTCGTCGCCTGCCGTGTTTATCTCCTTGCCTATGTTCACAGGCTCGCTCCACTCCGTCCAGCTCGTTTCCGATAGACGCGTGCTCATGAATATGTCGTATCCGCCAATGTTGGAATGACGGTTTGATGCGAAATATAGGGTCTTCATGTCGGCATGTAGGTATGGTGCCCTGTCGCTGCCGAATGTGTTTATCGCAGTCCCTAAGCTGACCGGTTCGCTCCAGTGCCCATTGTCGTCGAGCGTGGAGACAAATATATTGTCCGACGCAACAACCTCGTGCGGCGTTTTCTTTTTTGCAGAGAAAAGAATCGTACGACCGTCGGACGCAAGCATCGCATCGCCCTGCCACGTGCCTATTCGCAGTTGTTCGGGCAATTGTTCGGGCATACTCCATCCATCGGCAGTAAGTCGCGAGATTTTCAGCAAGCCGTTTTGTGAGAGCACCATAGTCTGGCCATCGCGCGAAAGCGAAAGCGGCAATTCATCACGTCCCACGCTGTTGAGACCTGGCACCGTGAACGAGCGGCGCCATTGGCCCGAAGCCGTTCTGGTTGACATGAAGATGTCCATTCCGCCGATACTCCCGTGACGGTTACGCCCTGCGAAATAGATGGTCTGCTCGTCGGCAGCAATAACCGGAAAAAGTTCGTCGCCCGTTTTACTGCTCACATTCGGGTCGAGCTTCACAATGTCAATATCAACCTTCGGAGCCGCAAGAAGTGCTCGCAGAGCCTTGTAGTCCGCATTATCCTCGAAAAAATCGGCAAACTGACTGACAGTGCGCCCCGCCGTCTCCCACCGTTTCAGTGCAACTGAATTTTCGATCATATTGATGAGCAAGTCATAAGCAATGCGGTATGGCGCAATCTCTCTGACTGCATTTGAGACACTTTCCCAGTTGCGAACCTCGACAGAGCGTATAGCCGCCAGTGCCTCCTGGTCTTTCTGCAACATCCAACCCTGCATGATATGCTCGTATTGAGCGTCGAAATCGGCAACACGATCGCTATTGACATACAAATCGTGAATTGCCGAAAGAATCGTATCCGTCATAGAGCTATCGCAATTGTCCAGACACCACAAGAGCCCGTCGGCATTTTTGTCCTCAATCGATATTTCGGCGATGATACGCTTTGCCTCCTCCACACGCCGCACGTCCTCCGAATGGTTCTCAATAAAGCGCTTAAATGAGATCCAATCGCTCACATCCGTCTCCGCCGAAAAACACAACGCGTCCGCCTTGCGTTTAGCATTCTTTGAATACGGGCTGTCGGGATAGTCGGCAGCATATTTGCGGAATGCCTCCACCGTGTTTTGCGAAAGGGCTCTATAGTACATTATAGCATACACCTGCAATTCCGCCTCGTCCGCTTCATCCGCATCCGGATAGTCCGCAATAAAACGTTCGTACGCACTCAAAGTGTTCATACTCTTGGATCGGGCAAAAGCCAGCGCATGCATACGCCGTTCTGCGTCAAACAGATGTGCCGATCCGGGATGATTGGCTATGAAATGCTCATAGCCCTCGACAGTGTTTTCAGCCACGGCCGCCTCAAAGTCTATATCGGAAACCCCCGCCCTCGACACTGCCCTTATCGAATCACTGATTGTCGCAGCATAAAACTCTACAAAATGGCTATATGCCTCCTTCGTATTGGCTTTGCGTGCCTTTTCGAGACCACGGAGCGTCAGCGCCACAAGCTGTTTCTCGACAGTGTCGAGCGTTAGCCCATCGCGCTTCAACAATCCGAGCTGCAGGTTCGAGAGGCTCCCAAGCAACCCCTTTGTGCGTTGCAAGGCAAGCCAGGCCCGTTCGTTGTCAGCGTGCGGATTCTGGCTGTCGCCATAGAGGAGCGCAACCATATAGCAGTTCATCGCATCCGACGAGTCTCCCTCGTACGCCTTGAGAATTTTTTTTTCCGCCTTCGAAAAACTCTTCTCATGCAATTCCTTTGCGCCAGGCTGCGAAAGCGACTGCGCCGAAAGCACCGCAGCCGCCGAGAACAGCAGTAAAATAAATATAAATTGACGTTTCACGATATTGGAGTTTTTTAACATTCTACTTCACCTTGCGCCGTTCCCGTCCGCAACAACATAAACAAAGCTACCATATATTTGCAAAATTACTAATTTTGTTTTGATTGTTGTTATTGTGTGTGTCACAAATTCAGTCTTACGATTTGAAACAGCAAGTTTTGTAAAAGAGAAAAAACGAATGCAAAAAGTTTTTCTTATCTTTGCACCTTGTAATCTTAAAACGATACAACTATGAAAAAGACAAACATTTTCAAGACATTGATTATCGGTGCGGCTTTGTGTTTCGCCGGACACTCTGCCAATGCGCAATTCGAATTCGGCCTTTCGCTCAACGGCGGCCTCGTCACCGGAGCGATGACAAAAGATCTTCCTCAATCGGGGACTGTTATGGGCAACTCGCAGGGATTAATGGGAACAAACTACATTATGGGCAACTCTTCTGCCATGCTCGGCTTCGCTTTCCGTTTTGGCTATCGCATCCCAATCAACAACAGCGAATACGGCGAGGTGCTGCCCTATGTCGAAATCAACGGTTTCTGGAACCGCCCCAAAAAATCTGTCCGCACTCAGTACGACGAGGCCGACAACACCTATCCCCACTACATTAACGTCCCCCTCTACATCGGCGCACAGTACCGCTACCCTGTAACCGATATAATCAAGCCCTACGCCGAATTCGGCATCGGCTACAACCTGCTGTTCATCTCAAGCGAGTATGGCAATACTAAAAACGCCGGCGACGACTATCGCTACAACTCCAAAGGCGCCCTCTCTGGCAATGTCGGTATCGGCTGCTTCTTCTCTGACTGGGTCTCCGTCGGCATCTACTACTACGGACTGGGTGCGCACAAAATCAAGCTGAAAGACAACTCAAAAATCGACCTCCTGCCCGCCTCCGACCTTGCCGATCGCTGGAGCCAATACTATGGCGACGGGATTTCTACTCAATACAACCCCAAACCCGTCACACGCGACTACGGCACTGTGGCACTTCGCCTCAACTTCCATTTCGGTCCACGCAGATAACCTTCATGTACACATGACTAAAAGAGGGGCGTCCCGTCAGGATGCCCCTCTTTCGTTTGCACGTTGCCCGCTAACATCCGAAACGCTTACGGTTCTGCAATTGCAGCTGCTCGAATTCGCAGTTGCTGCGAATCTGTTTTATAATCGACTCCACAATACGGTACATCTCGCCGCCCTTTGAGTAGTCTGCCCCGCAGGCAAAATTCACCCTGCCTGACCTAATCAGACTCTCGGCGTTGGAGCGTTTGCTCTTGTTCCGTGGACTGTAAACCGCTATCGAGTTGCCGCCGTGCTCCTTCACCAACTTCATGCATGGAATGTCTGTGTCGCCGTCGCCAAAATAAATCATGTGCTTGAACGGCACCGGACGCTCGCTCTCGGGCTTGTAATGATTTACCTTGTAGTTTTCACTCACACGCGATATGCCCTTGTTTATCATAAACAGGAACTGCGTCTTGGTAGTGAAATCAACAGCCACAGCAGGCCATACGGCCACCCCGTCAACATACATGAACGAACATGCATAAATCTTCTTGAATTTTCGGGCTATCGGTGTGCCCTCGATCATTTCCTGAAGCCCTGACGAGTTGATATAGTGTTCGATATGCACGCCATTTTCTTTGCCGAGTGCGTTTATCAGGTCGAACCACTCCTCAACCCCCTTATAAAGCTCGACGCTGGCCCCGAATTCGCGAAACTGCTCGCGCTTGAGGCTTACTCCAGCCGCCTGCGCTTTGAGAATCATAAGACGCATATAGCTCAGCACATTGTTGGCGTCATGCTGCTCCGTAAGCCGAGTGTTTTCCTGCCAAAACTGAGCCTTGTCTCTTATGCCAATAGCCTTGAGAAAGTCGTATTCCTGCATATTCAACGGCGAAAGTGTGCCGTCGAAATCATAAATCAACGCAATAGTGGGCTGTTTCAACTATGCAATCTTGTCGAATCCAAGGTAAGGTCTGAGCACTTCCGGCATAACGATGCCGTCGTCGGTCTGATTGTTTTCGAGCAATGCCGCCATAATGCGCGGCAAGGCAAGAGCCGAGCCGTTAAGCGTGTGAGCCAGTTTCATCTTGCCGTCCGTATCCTTAAAACGCAGTTTCATGCGGTTGGCTTGGAACGTTTCGAAGTTTGATACCGAAGAGACCTCAAGCCAGCGTTTTTGCGCCGCGCTCCACACCTCGAAATCGAAAGTCATGGCCGAAGTGAAGCTGATGTCGCCGCCACAGAGTTTCAGGATATGATAGGGCAGCCCCAGCTTGTCGAGCAATCCGCCTACATGTTTTTTCATTTCCTCGAGCTGGCTGTAAGAGCGGTCGGGGTGCTCGATTACCACAATTTCGACTTTCGAGAACTCATGCAGGCGGTTAAGGCCGCGAACATCCTTGCCGTAGCTGCCCGCCTCACGCCGGAAACATTCCGAATAGCCCACATGCTTGATGGGAAACTGGTCGGCTGACACAATCTCGCCGCGATAAATGTTGGTGATAGGCACCTCGGCAGTCGGAATCATATAGAACCCGTCGAGCGGGACGGCATACATCTGCCCCTCCTTGTCGGGCAACTGCCCTGTGCCGAGTCCGGATGCCTCGTTCACCATCAGAGGTGGTTGGATTTCGATAAATCCGGCATCGGCGGCCTCGTTGAGAAAGAAATTAATCAACGCTCTTTGCAGACGGGCACCCTTTCCCTTATAGACCGGGAAACCGGCTCCGGTGATTTTATTGCCGAGTTCAAAATCGACGATGTCATACTTGGCACAAAGATCCCAATGTGGCAGCGAGTTGGCAGCGAGTTCGGGTTTAGTGCCAAATTCACCCACCACAACGTTGTCGGCTTCGCTTTTCCCGACTGGCACCGATGGATGCGGTGCGTTGGGCAGTGAGATGAGCTGCTCATCCAACTGGCTGCTTACAGCCGACCTCTGCTCGCCCAACTCTTTTTCCTCGGCTTTGAGCGTAGCGGTACGGGCTTTTGCCGCTTCGGCTTCGTCGCGCCTGCCCTGCTTCATAAGGGCACCGATTTCCTTAGCAATGCGGTTCTGGTCAGCCTTTACAGCATCGGCCTTGGCCTGTAGCAAGCGCCTCTGCTCGTCGAGACGAATAATACTGTCTATTCGGTTTTCGACATCTTGCACATTCTTGATTTTCAGACGGGAAATCACCTCGTCGCGATGGTCTTTGATATATTGCAGTTGAAGCATAATGTTGTTTGAATTGTTTCCGAAATATACTATTTAACGTCATTTGACCTGTTTTATTACAATATTTGCACTTTTTGTGCGTAATTATATTAATTTGAACGAAACGCCGACATAGCGCAGCCATACAACCTCATAAAAATATAACCATGACACGTTTTTCAGTAACGACACTTGCTTTACTCACAATTTGCCTGCTTATGCCAAATTTCGCGCAGGGACAGCGCAGACACAAGAAGACAAAGGACACGACCGGCGTGGCCGAAACGCGGCTGAAAGAGGTATGGAACCTCGTGAGCGACAAGTACGTCGAGACACCCGATATGGACAACTTGAGCGAGCAGGCCATAATAGCCATGCTGAAAGCATTGGACCCGCACAGCATTTACATCGCGGCTAAAGACGTGCAGAAGGCCAACGAGAACCTTCAGGGCAACTTCGAGGGGGTCGGTGTGACATTCCAGATTCTCGACGACACAATCAACGTTCTGGAGGTGATTGCCGACGGCCCGTCGGAAAAGGCTGGCATACGCGCTGGTGACAAAATAATCCGCATCGACGGCAAACCTGCTGTTGGCGACAGCGTGGACAACAGTTTTGTGGCCAGCCATCTGCGTGGACCAAAAGGCAGCCAAGTGATGATTACAATTCTGCGCGAAGATAAAGAAATCGACTTTAAAGTGACTCGTGGCAGGGTGCCCATTTTCAGTGTCGAGACATGGTTTATGGCCAACGACACGGTGGGCTATATAAAGCTGTCGCGTTTTGCGCGCACAAGCGTGGCCGAAGTGCGCAAGGCTATGGACGAGCTGCGCAAACAGGGAATGCGCGCCCTTATGCTCGACCTGCGAGGCAACAGCGGCGGCTTTCTCGATGTGGCAACAGGGCTCGCCAACGAGTTTCTGCCATCGCGAAAACTGATAGTCTATCAAGAAGGACGCAAACAGCCGCGCCACGCCTACAACACAAACACTACGGGACGCTTCCGCGAAGGCCGTCTGGTGGTACTCATCGACGAGAATTCGGCCTCGGCATCCGAAATCGTATCGGGTGCCATCCAGGACTGGGATCGCGGCACGATTGTGGGTCGTCGCTCGTTTGGCAAAGGTCTTGTGCAACGCATGTTTACACTAAAAGACGGAGCCCAAGTGCGACTCACCACGGCCAGATACTACACGCCGTCGGGCCGTTGCATACAAAAGCCCTACAGCAATGGGTCGGATGCCTACCGCAACGACATCTACGAACGCTACAAGCATGGCGAACTGGTGAGTCAGGACTCTATTCACTTCCCCGACTCGCTGAAATTCAAGACTGCTTCGGGACGCATTGTCTATGGTGGCGGCGGCATCATGCCGGACATTTTCGTCCCAATGGACACCACAAAACTCACCAAACACTATGTTACCCTGCGAAACAAAGGCGTGGTGAACGACTTTGCCCTGCGATGGGCTGAGCGGCACCGCAAAGCCTTTGCTTCTGGCTTCGACAGCTTTATGGAAATATACGACAGCTACAACGCCGATGCCGACTTTGCCGAATACGCCAAAAACAAAGGCTTCGAACCCAATGAAAACGACGAGGAAGACGCACTGCGTGCAGAAAACACCAAACGCTACCAACATCTAATCATCAAAGCACTGATAGCCCGTAACCTTTACGGCTCGCACTACTACTATCAGGTTATGCGAGATGCCGACGATTGTTACAAAAAAGCGTTGGAACAGTTCTGATGGCAAACATTTGCCTGACAATCAACCATAAATCGACCGAAAGCAAAAAAAAATACATCAAAACTATAACTGTTTCGAAAAAAGTTGTACCTTTGCACTCGCAAAAACGGCTTGATGCCACCTGCCGCATTCGTCTAGTGGTCCAGGACAACTGCCTCTCACGCAGTAGATCGCCGGTTCGACTCCGGCATGCGGTACAAAAAAAAAGACCTTGCATTCAAGGTCTTTTTTTTAGCAATACCTTTACACCTTGACTGCCAACATGGACTACAGGCCATGCAATACAACCACAATTTCACCCTTCACCTCCTTTTGGCTAAAGTGAGTGATAGCATCGCCAAGTGTGCCGCGGAAAACTTCTTCGTGCATCTTGCTCAACTCGCGGCAGACGGCCACCGAGCGATCTGCACCACATTGGGCAGAAAGCTCGTCGAGAAGTTTTAGCAAACGGTAAGGGCTTTCGTAGACAATAGTAGTACGCTCCTCCTGCGCTATACGCGATATAGCCGACTGCCGGCCCTTCTTGTGCGGCAGAAACCCCTCAAACACAAAGCGGTCGCAAGGGAGACCCGACGAGGCTACAGCGGGCACGAGCGCCGTGGCACCCGGCAAACACTCGACAGCGACACCACGCTTCAACGCTTCCCTTACAAGCAGAAATCCAGGGTCGCTGATGCCCGGGGTGCCGGCATCGGTGATGATGGCCATCTCGCGTCCACCAAGAAGCCGCTCCACAAGTGCGTCAACACGTCCATGCTCGTTAAAGGCGTGGTAGCTTTCGAGCGGTGTGGCGATATCATAGTATTGCAGCAACTTGCGGCTGGTTCGTGTGTCCTCTGCCAATATGGTGTCGACCGATTTCAGTACCTCAACGGCACGAAATGTCATATCGCCGAGGTTTCCTATGGGAGTTGGAACAAGATAGAGTTTCATTGCCCGAATGTTGGAATGATTTGACAGCACAAGCGGAGAAATGCCCACCGCTCATGCTGTCATACAAACTCACCGCATCTGTTATTCTTCCTCGAAATCGTCGGGTATCTCCATGTCGTGGAAAACGTTGGTCACATCGTCGTCTTCTTCGAGCATATTGATAACCTTAAGCACCTTGCGCATCGACTCTTCATCGATTTGGCGAGTAGTGTTCGGTATGCGCTGAAGCTCGGCGCTCTCGCATTCAATGTTCATATCCTCGAGCATTTTCACCATATTGCCAAAGTCCTCGTAGGCAGTATAAAGGGTCAGGTAGTCGTCGTCGACCTCCATTTCCTCAAGACCGCCGTCGATAAGGGTCATTTCCAGCTCCTCAACATTCATGTCGGGTTTGCGCGGAATGACAAAAACACCTTTGCGCGTGAAGAGAAAACTGAGCGAACCATTGGTTTCGAGAGTGCCTCCAAACTTGTTCATGATTGCGCGCACATTAGCCACAGTACGCATGTTGTTGTCGGAGAGACATTCGATGAAAAGAGCAATGCCGTGGTTGGCATGGCACTCGAAAGTTATTTCCTGAAGCACAGCGGCATCCTTGTCGCTCGCCTTGTTGATGGCGCGCATCAGAGTGTCCTTTGGCATGTTGCAGCCACGAGCATTCTGGACCAACAGGCGCAAACGGGGGTTACTGTCGGGGTCGGGGCCACTCTCGCGGACGGCCACTGCCACCTCTTTCAAAATCTTGGAATACTGTTTGGAACGCTTTGCGTCGGCAGCGCCCTTTGCCCTCTTGATCTTTGACCATTTGTTGTGTCCTGACATAGTAAATTATATTTAATGTATTTGGATTTTCGGTTTACAGATTTGATTGTTTTCGAGCGTGAGATGCTTCGTATTTCATTTAAGCCTGAACTTGATGTATGTTATCGGTTTGCCATCGTCGAGAAACATCTTCTCGTAAAAAGTCTGCGTGAGTTTGGCCTCGCCACTGTAAGTCTCGTCGGCATAGAGGTCGGTTGTATGGTATTCCACTTCGTATCCAGCCGGCACAATCACCTCGTCGAGAGTGTAATTGTACAGTTCTTGCGAATCGGTTTTAAGATGAATGGGCGACGCGGGTTTCAGAAACTGCCGGTAGTATGTGAGAAAACGTTCGCTCGTAAGGCGCTTCAAGGGCTTCTTGGGCTGCGGGTCGGGAAAAGTTATCCAGACCTCGCTCACTTCGTTCGTAGCGAAAAAACGGTTAATCAGTTCTATTCGGGTGCGGACAAAAGCAACGTTGGGCATTGCTTCATCGGTGGCGGTCTTTGCGCCGCGCCAAAGGCGTGCACCTTTGATGTCGAAACCAATATAGTTGCGGTCGAGATGCAGCCGTGCGAGCGCAATGCTGTAGTCGCCCTTGCCACAGCCGAGTTCTACGGTAATCGGATTGTCGTTGCCAAACCATTCGCTCCAACGTCCGCGGTATTCAAACCCCTCTCGCTCAAGCTGCTCAAACGAGACCTGAAACAGATTGGAGAAAGTGAGATTTTCGGCGAAACGTTCTAACTTGTGGTGAGCCATGATTGCTGCTGTTATGGGCATTCATTCTTTTGACATTGCTGCGAATAGGACTGTTTGGCAAAGCTCGTCGCAGACAATTCAAAATCGCGCTATATCAAAATTCTTTTATCGAAAGATCGCGGTCATACCATTCTTTGGCCTTGCGAAATTTTTCTTCGGCAAGAGTGCGAGTTTTCGCACTGCCCATACTCACATAGTATCCGTGATTAATCTCTATGATATAGGCGTTGCAACCGTAGCCTTTCAGCCGGTCAACCATTCGCTGGGCGGTGTTAATGTCGGTAAAGAATCCTGCAATAAGGTCGAAGCCCTGACGCGATTTCTTCTCCGTTTTTATGACTGGTTTTTCTACTTTGGGCGCAGGTGGCAGCACTACCTTTGCATTGTCGGCCTTGAGTCCGAGTTCGTCGACCATAATGGTCAGCATATTGTCAAGAAAAGCCTGATCCATGATTTCACCCTGCACCGTTACCTGTTTTTGGCGGCCTTTGTGAGCTTTTTTGAATCCAGCCAAATAGTCGCTGACATAGTCGGAACTGGCAAAGAAACGTTCTTCGGTGAACCCGTCGGCGGAAAGCAATTCGGAGAGCCGGCTTACGGAATATTGGTGTATACGTTCCATCATCGGAACCTTTGCGGTGGAATAGTGCCGTGCAGCAAGGTAGTTGGATATGTAACCGCTCAGATAGTCGTTTATGGCATCGGCACGACTTTCGATGTCGGATGTAGTGAAATCTGTCAGTTGTTCGCTGAAAGAAAACATGCAAGCGTCGGCATAGCTCTGGTTCGCCAAAGAGGACGGCAGGGTGGCGGGGTCGCCACTTTCGTTGGTGCCGGTCGCCGCGTTGTCGGATGAGACGGCAGCGTCGCTGTTGGATACCACATAATCGGCGTCTTTACTGACGTTTTGTTTAAGCACATTCGAGAAGAGCCATTCGTGGGCTGGTTTGACGAAACCGGGCTTGCCGACATAGATGGCAACACAGGCCAGAACCAACAGCAGCAACAGGGCGAGCAAAATCCAAAGCCAAGTGCGGCTTTTCTTTTTCTTGCCATTGTTTTCGTCGGCCAGTCCAGAGTCGAACGACACTGCCGGTACGGCCAGCGGATCGGTGGTGAGATTGTGTTTTTTGCCCTCTTTGCGAGCTTTCTTGGCGGCTTTACGTTCTTCTTTTTTGCGCAGTTTCGCGGCTTTCCTTTCGGCTTTTTCGGCTTTCTTTTGAGCCTCTTTTTCGGCTTTTTCCTTTTGCTGTGTGGCCATCAAGGCGGCCTTCTCAGCTTTTGCCTTGGCTTCGCGCTCCTCTTGTTCGAGTCGTTCCTGCTCCTTGCGAGCCTCCCTTTCAGCCTTTTCCTGTAATTCCTTTTCCTTGCGGGCCTCATGCTCTGCCTTGTACCTGGCTTCGCGTTCTTCCTTCTCGCGCTGTTCCTGTTCCTTGCGGGCTTCCTTTTCGGCTTTGGCCTTGGCTTCTTGCTCCTCGCGTTCGCGCTGTTCCTGTTCCTTGCGGGCTTCCTTTTCGGCTTTGGCCTTGGCTTCTTGCTCCTCGCGTTCGGCTTTTTCCTTTGCTTTCAGTTCTTCTTTTATGCGCTTTTCTTCGGCTTTTTTTGCTTCGAGTTCTTCCTTGGCCTGCTTTTCGCGTGCTTTCTGTTCTTCCCTCTCGGCTCTTATCTTGGCTTCGGCCTCTTCTTTCTCGGCTTTCTCACGTGCCCTGCGTTCCTCCTCTTCACGACGTTCCTCAGTCTTGCGGGCCTCCTGCTGTTCGTGTTCGAGACGGAGTTTCTCCAATTGGGCAGCCTCCTGTTCGGCTCGCTTCTGCCGCTCAATGTCCTCGGGCGATATTTCGCCATCAGATCTTCTTGCGTCGTCCTGTTCGCGAATGGCCGCCTCGCGAGCCTCACGCTCGCGGTCTTTTTCGTCCTGCTTAAGGCGCTTCGTTTCCTCTTTGATGCGACGCTCCAGTTCTTTCACCTCCTGCGGTGTGAGTTCGACGGTTGCGTTGCCTTGCAGGATATCAGCGCCACCGACAATATTGGCCACACCACTCATACGTTCAAGTTCGGCCCTGGCCGCTGCTGCCTGCTGCTCTCGGGCTGTGGCCTCGGCACGCTTCACTGGGTCGAACATAGCAAACGGATCGTCATCAGGCACTGAATTGTAAGTTTTTACGTTAGCCAATGGAGCGGTCTCGTCCGCACCTGACGCAATAGGCTGCGAGACAAAGCTTTTAGCGCCATTTTGCGAACGCAGCACACCAAGAGAACCCACGGCTACGATGTTCTCTTTATCGAGTTTTTCGTTGAGAGCCTGGGCGTAGTTGTTCAACATCTGCTTTGCAACATCGGTGGAAACGCACTCGGTGTCGGACAAATAAGAGACAAACTCCTCGTTGCCGGTTGTCGCCGCGTCGAAGACGACCACAGAGCGAGTCGGGAAAAAAGTGGCGCTCTGCTCATCGAAATGTGCAGTTTCGACAACCGATTTCCACGTCCCCACACCGGGGATTTCAACAGTCTTTCCTTTCTGTAAGCATTCCAGAATATAGTCGGTAATATTCATATTGTGAAAATTTGTTTGCTTTATTGATTCTGCGCTATCATGCGCGACATTCCTATGCTGTACTGCGAATTTAAACCTGAAAGTTCTACGGCATTTACAATGAACCCGATTTATCTGCAATGCCTTTTTTGACGCTTTCTGCAACTGTTATAAAAGAAGCAAAAATGCGCGTCGACTTGCTTATGGTTCTGCACGTGCTCATGGATGAAGTGCTTTTTACATTAATTTATAACGCAATTATGCAATTTATATTTTTGAATTCTAAATGTTTAATTTTTGATTTTTAGAGCCTTTTGATGTCAAAATAAAAGATTTTATCGCCAACATTTGGAGAGCCTGATGAGATCATATACTAACAGGACTCAGATTTCATATAGTTCACAGGTCGCATAAGTCATACAAATATTGTCGTCGGATATCATGTTGATGATTAATTATATGGCGGAGCTGGAAAGTTGGATTTTCATTGCCACTTCACGTGCCCTAATAAGGTCATCGGGAGTGTCGATGCCCACATTCTCAACTGTAGTTTGAAAAACGGTAATCGGGAAACCGTGAGCCAGCCAGCGAAGTTGTTCGAGTTTTTCGCACCGTTCTATGTCGCTTTCGGGTAGCTGAACAATGTTTCGCAAAGTGGCGTAACGGTAGGCGTAAATGCCGATGTGTTTATAGAAATCGTGCCGCGAAAGCCACTGGTAAGGCGCGCAGTCGCGCAAGAAAGGTATGGGCGTACGACTGAAATATAGCGCGTTTCCATTGTTTCCGACAACAACTTTAACGTTGTTTGGGGACATCAGTTCGTCATAAGACGTAACCTTTTTGGCCAATGTAGCGATTAACGTGTTGTGGTTGTCAAAGGCTGAGATGAGGGATTCTATCTGATCGCGTTGCACAAATGGTTCATCGCCCTGCACATTCACGACCACGTCAAAAAGGCGTCCGGCAGCGGCCAACGACTCAGCCACTTCGCAACATCTTTCGGTTCCGCTTTTGTGATCGGCACGTGTCATCATACACTTTCCGCCGAAGCCCTTGACAGCATCGGCTATACGCTCGTCGTCGGTAGCGACAATGAGCTCATCAACAGCATCAATCGCACGTACACGGGCGTAGACCCATTCGATGACCGGTTTGCCGTTCAGGTCGGCCAACGGTTTGCCTGGAAAACGGCTCGATGCATAACGTGCGGGAATGACGGCAAGTGATTTCAATGGCTATTAAGAATTTTGGGGGAATTGATGATTCGACTTTCAACTGAAAAGGCTGTTGAACTCGGCGTCGATTTTGTTGATGACTGTTCCAAGGTCTTCGGGATTGTCGGCAAAGTTGATGTCTTCCACATCGAAAATCATAAGTTTGCTGCGACTGTATTCGGCGATCCAGTCCTCATAGCGCTGGTTGAGACTTGTAAGATAGTCGAGGCGTATGGCGCTCTCATAGTCGCGTCCGCGTTTTTGAATCTGCTTAATGAGAGTGGGCACATCGCCGCGCAAGTAGATAAGAAGGTCGGGGGGCTGGACGAAAGAGTTGAGAAGCTCGAACAATTGAATATAGTTGTCGAAATCGCGGGTGTTGAGAAGCCCCATCGCATGGAGGTTGGGCGCAAAGATGTAGGCATCCTCATAGAGAGTACGATCCTGTATGATGTTGGGATTTTCCTTGCGGATGTCGACCAGCTGCTTGAAGCGGGTGTGAAGGAAATAGACGTGCATATTGAACGCCCAACGCCGCATATCCTCGTAGAAACTGTTCATATAGGGATTGTTGCCGCTTTCGAAAACCGGGCGATATCCGTAGTGCTTGGCCAAGAGTTTGGTCAAAGTTGTTTTTCCGGACCCTATATTGCCCGCAATAGCAATGTGCATATTATAAATACTTTATTTATACTACCATAACTCTTTGTTGCACAAAAAAGTATAACCCTAATGCACAACAAATCACATAGGCAAAAATAATATTTTTTTTGCACATTACAAAACTGGATTCAGAAACGGCGCATGGAGAAGCATATTTCACTACAAAAACACAAGACCACCACGCACAAACAAACTGCAAGAGAGGCATGACAACACGAGTGCGTGGAAAAGAAAAGCGCCTTGCAACACAACGGGTTGCAAAGCGCGGTTAGATAATGATGTCTTTTTGCTTATTCGGCTGCGGGAGTCTCGGCAGAAGCGTCGGCGGTGGCTGCGGCGCGTGTGCTGTTGATAACTACCACATCGCTGGTTTTCACATTAAGGAGTTCGAAGTTGTCGCCATGAATATCCTGAACTTTGACGCGGCTACCGATTTCGAGAGGAGTGACGTCAATCAGAACCTCGCTGGGCATGTTATTCGGGAGAGCCTTGACTTTGAGTCGTTTCTGCTTGTAGACCAGTTTGCCACCCTTCATGACACCGACGGATGTACCGGTGGTGTGGACAGGGATTGACATCACGACAGGCTTGTCGTCGCTCAACTCGTAGAAGTCGGCATGATAGACGATGTCGGTAACGGGGTGGAACTGAAGGTCTTTTACCATAGCGCGGTGTTTGGAGCCGTTGATGTCGATTTCGACAAAACATGGTTCTGGGTTGAACAGTACGCGTTGAAAGTCGGTCTGCTTGAGAGCAAACGTTTTCTGTTCACCCTTGCCGTACATGACGCATGGCACGAGGTCAGCGCGGCGCAGTGCCTTAGCATCTTTTTTCCCTACGTTCTCGCGGAGAGAACCGCTCATAGATACTATTCTCATTGTTTTATTGTGTTTTTATGGGGTTGCCCCCTGGTTAATAATGATTCCTGTTAGTCGTTATGCAGTCTGGTAGGTATGCCTTTGCGGTGGATGGTGTTTTCGTAAAGGTTGTCGATTGACTCGTAATTCACGATGCAGCGAATAGACTCGGCGAGAAGCCAGTCGGTGGGCAGCACATGGATTTTGGGGGATGGGCGGCGCAGGGGTATGGTGTCGGAGACCACCAGTTCCTCGAGTACAGAATTCTCAATCTTCTCGATGGCATCGCCCTTGTGACCGTTAGAGAGTACGGCGTGGGTTATCATGGCCCTGACGCTCTTGGCGCCGTTCTGCTTAATGATTTCGGCGGCCTTGCATATAGTGGTGCCAGTGTCGATAATATCGTCGAGGAGGATGACATCCTTGCCTTCGACATCGCCGATAAGTCGCATTTCGCCTATCTCATTGGGTTTGTTGCGATGTTTGTAGCACATGACAAAGCTGTTGCCCATGGTTTTGGCGTACATGCCGGCTCGGCGACTTCCGCCGAGGTCGGGAGAAGCAAAGAGAACATCGTCAACGTTGAGAGCCTCGCGGATATAAGGCATGAAAATTGAACTGCCGAAAAGGTGATCGACGGGGATGTTGAAGAACCCCTGAATTTGGTCGGCATGGAGATCCATGGTAACGACGCGATCGACACCCGAAGCCTGTAGCATGTCGGCGATTAGTTTGGACGCGATGGGTACATGTGGTTTATCCTTGCGGTCCTGACGGGCAAAGCCGTAGTAGGGTATGACGGCGACAACCTTGTCGGCACTGGCGCGCTTGGCCGCATCGATCATCATAAGAAGTTCGAAGAGATTGTCGGTGGGTGGTATAGTGGACTGGATGATGAACACTATACCGCCGCGGATAGTCTCTTCAAAAGATGGCTGAAATTCGCCGTCGGCATATTGGAAAACCTCAGACTTGCCGAGGGCAATTCCGTAATTTTCGGCCACACGCGAAGCAAGGTCTTTAGTGGCACGACCCGCGAAAATGAATACTTTATCGTTTTTGCACTGCATTGTAGTAGGTGTTTTTGCGAGTGCAAAAGTACTACATTTTTTGCGATATGCAAAATAAAGGGAGAAAGTTATTTGGGCATAGCCATACTGGGTCTCCATAGTGCGAGACAGGGATGCGACTTACCACATGAAGCAACAGAAAGCCTGAAGCCGACAATACAAAAATTGGGCGTTAAAACGTTATTGAGATTATGATTATAGAGATAGACAACCTAAGCCTGCCCGAAGTGGAGGTGTATGCATCGCTGACGGAGACGCAGCTTCGCAACCGGCTGGAGCCGGAAAAAGGCATCTTTATAGCCGAGAGCCCGAACGTCATAAAGGCAGCATTGGCAAGCGGCTGCGAGCCACTGTCGGTGCTGACCGAACGGCAGCATCTTGATGGGACCGCCAAAGATGTGGTGGAACTGGTAGGTCGTCAGACACCTGTATTCACCGGCGAACGCGCGACGCTGGCACGACTCACTGGCTACGAACTGACGCGCGGTGTGCTGTGTGCAATGCGCAGGCCAAAGCCACTGAATGTGGAGCAGGTTTGCAGCGGCAAACGCTACATAGCAGTGATTGACAGTGTGGTGAACGCATCCAACACCGGTGCCATATTCCGTGCGGCGGCGGCGTTGGGAATCGATGGTGTGCTGCTCACAGATGGCAGCAGCGACCCGCTGAACCGGCGTTGCGTGCGGGTAAGTATGGGGACAGTATTTCAGGTGCCGTGGGCCGTATTTGAGGGCCAGTGGACATCGGTCAGCATGCGGCTTCACGAACTGGGATTCACCACCGTGGCAATGGCATTACGGGATGACGCGCTACCAATAGACTCCCCAATACTGAAGGCATTGGAAAGGATAGCGATTGTACTCGGCAACGAGGGCGACGGCCTGCGGACTGAAGTGATAGACACGTGCGACCACGTGGCGATGATACCGATGCAGAACGGAGTGGATTCGCTCAACGTGGCCGCTGCGGCAGCGGTGGCTTTCTGGGAGATTGCCAGAGAATACGGATAAATATTGGAATCTGATAGATAGCCAACAATGTCACTACCATAATTTGAAACAAGTAGGCATTGAACTCTCTTCTAAAGGATGTGTCAGTCCTGATTGCATTATTATCGGATATGTAGCAGTTGGACAGACACGTGATTTTCAACCAGAGCCTCTATGCTATCGGGCAGATATGCATAGGTGTCAATTGGGGACATCGCTTCCACTTTGACAACAGTTCAGCCCCCCCCCTTTCATTGTGAGGGGCTTGTCGTTGTTTGGACATAGGAATGCGATAGCGTGATAACCCGTTGCGTCCTTTATCAGCAAGGTTCTAAAGAAGTAGTCGGAAACAGGCAGACGATTGGAGCCGATGTATCCATTGAAGTGGTCGGTGAAAATAGGGCCGCATATCAACGGTAAAGATCGTGTATTTAATGATTACGGAGTCTTTCTGTCCGTAGGAGACACCCGCAGACAGAACCAGCAACGTCACTATAAGCTATACGTTTCATATCCGTCAACTTTTTGCCACCACCGACAAAAGGTTCATCACAAATCAGCTGTCGAAGCCTTGCAGAATCATACGTTTGGCGTTACCGTCGCGGTTGGGTTCGATTCCATCGCTGTAGGGCGTCACACCGATGACGCACCACAGGCAGGAGTATCGGCAACAGCTACGACACGGTAGCGCACGACACCTGGATGAGCAAGGAGCTGGCTCTTTTTTTCAAGTGCTACCTGGATAGCCACCCAGTGCCGGCCAAGAGTATCGCAGAGCACTACGGGATGGACGGGGACAGGCTTGGACGGCAGTACAAGGAGCATCTGAGCGGCTACCGCAGATGGGATCAGAGGACGCATGCGGAGGAGTGGCTGCTGTACCCTGAAAACATCGGGCGCAGGCTGAGCCTTGACGAGACGTCGCCGTCGCAAGGTGAACTGTACACTGTTCTGACCAACAAGTCGGCGTACAACGGAAAAAGAGCGATAGTGAGGGGGACACGGTCGGAGGATGTCATAAGGGTGCTGGAGAGGATACCCCACAGGAAACGCAAGCGGGTGAGGGAAGTCACACTGGACATGGCCAACAGCATGAGGAGGATAGCAACCGTGTGCTTCCCCAAGGCACAAGTGGTGATAGACCGATTCCATGTGCAGAAGCTCGCCCTTGACGCCGCGCAGGACGAGCGCATACGCCTCAGGTGGAAGGAAATCGACAACGACAACAGGCTGCGCAGGGAGGCCAGGTCCAAGGGGTTTAGACACGAACCGCTGACGTTCGGGAACGGCGACACACGGCGC
Organism: uncultured Bacteroidales bacterium; assembly: GCA_905235855.1. Lineage (GTDB taxonomy): Bacteria > Bacteroidota > Bacteroidia > Bacteroidales > P3 > Colimorpha. The sequence continues at coordinate 1,603 of CAJONE010000025.1, read as the reverse complement.
GAGCTGCTCGCCCGAAGCCGTTACCTGCTATACAAATCCCCCGACGACTGGACCGACAGCCAGAAAGAACGCGCCCGCATCCTGTTCCGTGAATATCCGTCAATCAACAAAGCCTACACACTCGCCAACACCCTGCGGCAGATCTTCAACCGCCGCTCTGCAAAGGACTCCGCACGACTCAACCTCGCCCGATGGTACAACGACGTCGAGAACTCTGACTTCGACTCCTTCCGCTCCGTCATGGACACCGTAAGGGAGCACCACGATGAAATCCTCAACTACTACAACCACTGCTCCACCAACGCATCCGCCGAACAGTTCAACTCAAAAATAAAATCATTCCGCAAGTCCCTCCGTGGAGTCAAGGATATCGGTTTCTTTTTCTTCAGACTCTGCAATATCTACGCCTAAACACAAGTGTTTGCAGGTGATCCATTATATAGAGCAAACGTAGTAAACAATTATTTTGTTTATTGTATCAATGTATAGACTTTTATGTCGTTCTGAACAATCGATGTTTTGTAATAGCCACTGCTATTTGTCAAGTAATTATACAATACATCGCATGAATCTATATCACTATATGAATATTCTTTTACCCCCCCAGCTTTTTTATAATAACAGAATCATTAATGTGAAATCGGTATATGCATGAGTAATCACCATTTAATCCACCTGAATTTATATGTTTTTTTTCAATCAAAGAAATCCTACCTTTCATACCAATTCCTGAAAAAGTAGAAATATCGTCTATTGGATTATAGCATGCTGTAAAAATCCACAAACATACAACGATAAATATTAGATTACGGATACCTAATTGTAAAACCTTTTCCATTTCCTGTTATTTTGGAGATTATGTTTACACCCCTTGTGATTATCTCGTTTTTAAGACTTCTATCTCCCAATCTATGTGGATCAAAGTCATAGGTATCCATAAAGCCTGTTATTCTTTTCTGGTTGTCTATTGTTATGGTAGCAGAGCCATATGCACGTGAATACGCGGAACTCTCATAAAAACTGACTACTTTTCTATCATCAGTTCCTAATGATAAAGACTGTATGTTTTCTTTCAGATATGTTAAATTCCCGCAAATTGACTTCCGGATAGGGTAATGTTACCACCTTCAGTCCAATAATTGGTAAATAAATCCTCCGCAATGCCAGACCCTGCTTTCCCACGAATAAAATTACCCGTTTTTCCCAAATCCAAGTAAGATGTGTGTGCAACAACTCCGTGATCAATGTTGAAAACATCACCCTCCTATAAATTTAGTATTCCTTTTGAGTTAATAAAATATCCTTGCTCATCAAGCATACTGATTGCAATGGATGGTGTAGTATTCAGATACGAAGCCAACGTCTATGCGTTATCACCCTTTTCTGCTTTTATATTACCTTTTTCATCAGGCTTCCAAATCTCTTCCCCATTCGGATCCACCAACTTCATCGGGTTCCAGGCGCAGTAATTGGACGGTGATAGGCTTGGATATTTGTCTGCCATCGGGTCAACTGAAAGCCATATTGACAGGTCGGAATTATAATACCTTGCGCCGAAGTAGTAATAGCCTGTTTCTGAGTCCTTCTCCTTGCCCGTGAAAGA
>CAJONE010000024.1 GCA_905235855.1 uncultured Bacteroidales bacterium | reverse complement strand
GCCTGCTGCTCATGTTCGAGCTGCTGTGGGTTGATAAGAAGAGGCTGTTCGAGCATTCTGCGCCTTCCGGCGGCAGACATCAGCTCCATGCTGTCGGCCACGAACATAAGTCCGGGTACCTCCTTCATCTTATCTTGCATCAGTTTGGTCATATCGCATTCTTTTTTGAGATTGCAAAGATAAGAATAATTCTTGACATAGCGGCATCTCCCAACGTCTCCGAGAAGAAATTAACACTCTACTGGCAGAAGAAAAAAAGGTGCCCTGTATGGAGGACACCTTTTTCCTACAAAAAAGATAAAAGATTTAGTACACCCTCACGAGACGCACGGAGCATCCGGTGGAGTAGGTGATGTCGTTACGCATCGCGTTGGCACCGGGAGCAATGTGGAAGGCATAGCCAGTAGTGCCGTTGACATGGCTGGCAGACCAGTAGTTGCCGATCGAGCCCGCGTCGAGGAACTCCGAGCCGTAGCGGCCGCCGGCAGCGGGCAGGAACAAGCTATTGCCGTTGGGGGCGGTGAACTTGCAGCCGTTGACGTTGTTAAGGGTTGTCCATTCGGCGGTGGTGTTGACAAGCAGTTCCTGCCACTCGGCTAGGGTCGGTATCCTTGCGCCGCCACCGAGCACTTGCGTGGCGGCGTCGTCGGAGGGCTGGATGGTGGTCAGGTTGTCGACTGTGCCGTAGGCGCTGCTGGTGTTGTACTTGGTGAGGGTTTGCAGGCTGCCGTCGGCATCGACGGTGGCGTAGGAGTAGGTGCTCCAGTTGTAGGTCTCCTTCGGGTGCGTCTCGCCCCAGGCGTAGTAGTCGCCGTACTGCTCGGGTGCTGTCGCCCCGAGGTTCACAGAGTACCACAAGAGGCCGCTGGGGAGGCCGAGGTCAACCCACTGGCCGAGGTTCGGATTGGTCGGGTCAGTCGGAGTAGTCGGAGATGTCTGATCGGTGGGGTCGGTGTCCCTTTCGCACGAGGCGATTCCGAGGGTCAGCAGCGCGGCGGCTGCGAGAATGAAAAGTTTTTTCATTGTACTTTGGGGTTTAATTAATAAAATGAGAAAAATTTGTTGTTCTAATTTGGTTCACTTGCAAAAGGCTACGTCAAAGTTATGTGAAAGCTATGTGAAAGCTATGTGAAAAACAAGGGGCGTCGGCCGACCACAAAGCCTGCCTACACCCCTAATGAAAGTGTTATCACAAAACTCTATATCGCTGTAAACCAGTGGGTAAGGCGTTGCCCCCCCCGCAAAATACTGATACTGTGCTGGTTATTATGATTGTTTGGATGCTTAAATTCTTGCGCGATTTGATTTGAAGATGCAAAAATAATGAAATATTTTGGAATTGTGGTTTTGACGAGCTCTAAAAATTACATCAACGCCACAGACACCATCTTGTCTAAGAGGGGGGACACTGAAATTGTTGTTAGCGTACAATAACAACATAGGAAAACCGGAAACTAAATTTAGGAGTTGCAAAAACAAGCGGGACACTTCGGAGAGTGTCCCGCTTTCAGGTTTCAGAGATTCTAATCTGACGATTAAGCCTCCACGATGGCGCCCGTCGGGCAAACATCGGCGCAGGTGCCGCAGCTTGCACAGGTGTCGGGGTCAATCTTATAAATGTCGCCTTCGGAGATTGCTCCCACAGGGCATTCGTCAATGCAGGTGCCACAGGCAGCGCACGAATCAGTGATTTTGTAAGCCATTTTGTTTAGATTTAGGGATTAATAACGATTGCAAAAGTACAAAGATTTACGGTATAAACATGTTTTTACAACAGAATTATTTTGTGGTGAAACATTACAACCACATTTACAAGTAATTATAAAAAAGCCACATCGGCGTGAAAAACACCGATGTAGCCATGATGTCAGAAAAAATGCAATTACTGTTTGGCCACTTTGCGGACAACAGTATTGCCGCCGGCGGTGACACGGACAGTGTAGACACCAGCATCGAGACGGCTCATATCCACTGTTTTGCTGTCGGATTGGCTGACAAGGACACGTCCGATGGCATCAATAACCTCGACCGTACAATTTCCATCGACATCGATGTTGAGCAACCCATTAGTCGGGTTGGGATAGATGCGAAGAGGCGCGTTGCTGACTTCGTCGATAGCGTTAGTGCCGTTGGCGGCAAAGTATGCAGTATAAGTGGCATTGCCAGAAACGACGACATTGCGTGGATTCTGGGTGTTGTTGTCGTTCCAACGCACAAAGCGGTAGCCTGTCTTGGCATCAGCCCTTAGCGTGGCGGTGGTGCCCTGCGCATAGGTGCCGCCACCCGATACGGTTCCCATAGCCGTATTTGCAGAATTGACCGTTATGGTGTAGTTTGTGGCGCTTGGCGCACCAGTGACGGTGAAATCGTTGGATATGGGGCATCCGTTGTAGCCGGTGGTTATCGGAAGCCAGGTCTGACCGCCGTCGGTGCTGTAAACGGCCTTGGCAGTATATGTGCCGTTGGTGAATGGCGAAGCAATGGTAGCGCTGATGGAGTATGCACTTGCAGGCCCATAGCCCTGCGGCCACGAAACATTAGCCGACTGCATAAGCAGTGCCACGAAAGCGCCGTTGCGGTAGGCAGCAACACCCACTTTGCCGTTGAATGTGGCCGACCCAGTGTTTATGAAATCGCACTGGCCGGTAAGCGTAGAACCGTAAGCAACTGTCGACGAGATTGTGAAGGGGCTGTAGGTGGCGATATCGGTGGGCAGTTCCGACGGGTCGAGCGGGTTGCCGTTGGGCGACGAAATGCCGAAAATGGCATCCTGATAATAGGTGAAATCGTAGGTGCCACCGCCAATGCCGCCAGTGCCTGGCGTGATGGATGTGAGCAGGAAGAAGCCGTCGCTGCTGCCGCTCCATCCGAAGTTGAAGTGGAACCTGTTGCTGGCATCGTAGCCGTCGCACACAAAACTGTGGCCGCCGCCGCTCGACGCTCCGCCATAGAGCATCGGACGACCTGCATCAAGTTCGGCCTTGAGCATCGAAATCCAGTTAGCATCGGTATAGTTGTCCTTGTAACGCATAGTGATGCCCGGCGCATAGCCGAAATAGGTCAGCAGGGCGTTGGGGATATCCTCGGCATAGGCACCGCTACCGTAGTCGCCGCTGCTGTAATCCATGTCGACGCTTGCGCCGCAGTGGTACATGAGGGTTGCGACAGCCGTTTTCTGGGTGTTGTTCCATGTTAATTGTTCATAATAGGGGTAAGTGTTGATTTGGCCTCCGTTGGGCATACTGCTCCACTGGTAGGTGGTGCTGGCAAAGTTTACGCTGACATTGAGACTGTAGGATTCGGAGGTGTAGCTGTGGCTACCAGTGCCGGTAGTGGGCCATTCCCAGTATTTCATCACCTGGGCCATAGCGGTTGCGACACAACCCGTAACCGAACGGCTGCCGCCCTGCATAGGACAAAGGTTATTGAATGGCTCGTCTTGATCCCACTGGGTTTGAATCAGTGCGTTCACCGCCTTGGTGCCAGGAGCCTTGGGCTGGTTGGTGCCAGCGATAAGGTCGGCCCACTCGGCGGCAACGGTTTCTGTGGCCTGCCAACCGTTGGCAACCGCAGCCTCGTACTCCTCAGTGTAGTGTCCGAGCCAACTTTTGACATTGTCGGGCATGGCGGAACGGCCAACCATACCGGTGGAAGTGGAGTAGCCCAACACCGGTGACATGGCATCATCGGCCGAGACAAGCACAAAACCGTCGTTTTCGGGCGTGTTGAAAACGTAGAAGCCGCTCAAACCAAGTTCGGTCGAGATTTCATGAAAGTCGGGAATCTGCAGTGTAGCAAGACCGCGGTCGGTTGTACTCCAGAAATTAACAGCCACCTCACGCGCCGTTTGCTGCGTTACAGGTTTGGCGAACATTGTGGCACAAAGCAGAAGTGCCACGGCGAAAGCAAAAATACGTTTCATTGTATATTGAGTGATTTGTTATTTGTTAATGTGCAAAATTACAAAAAAAAACAGCATCTGTTACAAATAAGATGCTGTTTTTAACTTTATAGTGGTATCAGAGGTTATCGTTTGGCAATTTTCTTGACAACGGTGGAACCGTTGGCGGTGACACGGACAGAATAAATTCCGTTGCTGAGGGAGCCCATATCCACATCGCCGTCGGCCTGGGTAAGCACCACCCGTCCTATTGCATCGATGACCTCAACTTTTTGCAAGCCGTCGGCCTCGACGGTGAAGTTTCCGCTGGATGGATTGGGGAAAATCTTGACAGCGAAGCCCGCAGTTTCGACCTGATCAATGCCCTGAGACGGCGGGGTAATGGTGAACGGCACTTCGGTGTCACAATTGTTATAGCCAACAACAAGCGGGCGCCAGTTCTCGCCATCGACACTTACCACGGCCTTGGCAATATAGTTGCCCGCTGCAAGTGGCGCACCGGCAAGATAACTGACATTGAGAGTGCGTGTGGCATTGGCGCCAAGCGAAATGGAGGCAGTCTTGCTCATGATTGTCAAAAATTCGCCATCGAGCGAGTAGGCCGCCACACCGAGATAGCCCGAAAAGGCCTTAAAACTAGTGTTGCGGAAGGTGCAGCTGCCCGATACGCTACGTCCCAATCGGGTGGATTCGCTGACAGTGAACGACTGACTGGTTTGAAGACCGGGCTTGACACCGAACACGGCATGCTGGTTGTAGGTGAAATCGTAGCTGACGCTGCCAATGCCACCGCCGCCGGTAACAATCGACGAAAGCGCATAATAGCCATCCTTGTCGCCACTCCAGCCAAAATTGAAATGATACTTGCCGGTGTTGTCGTATCCGTCGAGAACAAAACTGTGACCGTCTTCACCCTGCACATTTTTAGCACCGCCATAGATTATGGGACAGCCTGCATCAATGTCGGTCTTGATTTTGGTTTGCCATACAGCGTCGGTGTAGGAATCCTTGTAGACTGACGACATCGAGTTGGAATAGTAGAAATAGTTTTTCAGCGCTGGAGCGATCTCGGACGGAATGGCACCGCTTGAAATGGAAGAATAGCTCATCTTGACAGCCACACCGACATGAAGCATGAGTGTCGCCACGGCTTTTTTTTGTTCCGCTGTCCAGCTGCCCGTAGGGGTAACTTCACCGCCTTCGAGCATCAAGTCCCACCTGTAGACAGTGTCGAAATTGGCAGAGACCTGACGAGTGGGCGAGTTGGCCGAGAGGCTGGTGCAATAATATGAGTAACTGCCTGTGCCTTTGATTGGCCAATTCCAATATTTCATAACCTGCGACACCGACGTGGCAACGCATCCGGTAACCGACCGACGGTTCGTGCCGCTTACCTTGTCATAAGGGCACAACTGGTTATAAGGGGCGCCCTGGTCCCACTGCGTGGAAACCAACGGCTCGACCGATTTGGCGCCGTTGCCACCTTTAGGCGACACCCCGTTAATCAGGTTCTGCCACTCTAACGCTGTTTCGGGATCGGCAGTGGCACCGGAGGCTGTCACAACCTGAATCTCCTCGGAGTAGTGTTCCAGCCAGCCACGGACATTGTCGCCCATCTCGCGGCTTGCCGTAAAGCCATTGGTGGTGGAATAGCCCAACACAGGTATGGCAACGTCGTCGGCAGCCACAATCACAAAACCGCTGTTGCCGACCGTATTGAAGACGTACATATTCTGAAGGCCAAAATCGCGCGACACTTCCACAAAAGCCACTTTGCCGTCGGACGTTCTGCTTTTCCAGAAGTTTTGTGCCACCAGGCGTGCGGTCTCGACAGTAACCGGACGTGCGAAAGCGGCGAAAGCAAAAAAGATGCCTAACGTTGCTAAAAGAATTTTCTTCATCGTAGTAAACAGTTTGTGTATTAAAAAAGATATATCGAAATTAGTGTCCAATTAATTTAGTGTTGCAAAGATACGATAATTTGCAAAAAAATTGAGTTTCCGAAAAAAAATGTATCTTTGTAAAGTCGATTCAAAACGTTACGATTGCCCAAGAAACGTATATACACCATTAGCAACCGATTGCTTTCGGCGATTGCTTTGATAGCAGTTTCTGTCAATGCCACGGCACAACAGAATATCAAAATAAGCGAACTCCTTTTCAATCCGCCAACAGGCGGCGCGGACTACGTGGAGCTGTACAACGACAGCGACACGCCAGTGCCGCTCGGCACGGTGCGACTTGCACAATGGCGCGGCGACTCGATCGCAAAGCTCTACGAACTCGATTCAACATATACCATTGCAGCAAAAGACTATTGCGTCGTAACAACCGATGCACAGTTTGTGAAGGACAGCTACGATGTGCACTTCCCCGCCAAAATCGTGCAGGTGAAAAGCATGCCAACCTACGCCAACACATCCGGCACGGTAATCGTATGCATGGCAGACAGCACAATTGTCGACCGGCTTGACTACACATCGTCCATGCACAGCAGGCTACTGAAAGATGCCAAAGGGGTGGCACTGGAACGCCGATCGTTTGAATCGGCCACACAGGAGGCCGGAAACTGGTTTTCGGCCGCATCGACAGCAGGATATGGCACACCCACATACGCAAATTCTCAAAGCCGCGAATTCCTGTTCGAAGAGAACAACTTTGCATTCGAACCTGATGTTTTCTCCCCAGACAACGACGGCTACAACGATTTGCTGAACATAACATACAACCTCGCAACGGAAGATCTTTCGGCCAATGTGTATATCACCGACAGAAACGGACGCATCGTGCGGCACCTGCTACGCGGCGGAACCCTTGGGAGTCACGGTATCGTGGTGTGGGACGGGACCGACGATGACGGACAGCGTTGCCGTCAAGGACGCTACGCCCTGACAATAGAAGCATTCGACACATCGGGCAAAAGGCAGACCATCCGCAGCACCGTAACACTGGTTTCAAACAATTAATCCTTAACAAATAACACAACCATGCAAAAAGCTCTTAAAGACCTTAAACCTGAACGGGTATGGCACTACTTCGGCGAAATAATGTCAATCCCGCGTCCGTCAAAACATGAGGCAAAGATTTCGGCATACCTGCAGGAATTCGGCAAGGCCCACAAGTATGAAACCCTCCACGACGAGCTCGGCAACGTGCTTATACGCAAACCTGCCTACAAAGGTTATGAAAAATCGCAGGGAGTATGCCTGCAAGCACACATGGACATGGTGTGCGAGAAAAACGGCGACAAGCAGTTCGACTTTCTGAAAGACCCAATCCAGCCAGTGCTTGACGGCGAATGGCTCACCGCCGACGGCACAACACTCGGTGCCGACGACGGTATAGGCATGGCTGCCGCACTCGCCATACTCGAAGACAAGACCATCGAGCATGGACCTTTGGAGGTACTCTTCACCGTTGACGAAGAGACCGGACTCACCGGTGCCGCCGGACTCAGCACCTCATGGCTAAAGAGCGACATACTGCTTAACTTCGACGATGAAGACGAGGGCGAATTTTGCATAGGCTGTGCCGGCGGCATCGACACAACCGTCGAGCTGCCATTCCGTCACGCACGTCCCGACAAAGAGACATCGGCATTTCGCATAAGCGTAAGCGGACTCGTGGGCGGACATTCGGGCGACGATATCAACCGCGGTCGCGGATGTGCCAACAAAATACTCAACCGCATTCTCTGGAACGGGGCAAAGAAATGTGGACTGCGCCTCGCCACAATCGACGGCGGCAACCTGCGCAACGCCATTGCACGCGAAGCCTTCGCCATCGTGACCGTACCCAACCGCAAGCGCAACGCTCTGAAAAAACTTGTAGAGGAGTTTGCAAACCACATCCGTTTCGAATTCAGAACGACCGAACCCGACATGAAAATATCCATCGAGGAAAGCGACATGCCAAAATACCTTATCGATGCCGAAACGCAGGAGAAATTGCTCAACGCCATATACGCCTGTGCACACGGTGTACTGGCCATGAGCCGCGAGGTGCCGAACTTTGTTGAGACATCGACCAACCTTGCCTCGATCAAGATGGATGACCGTCGAATAAAGATAGCCACCAGCCAGCGGAGCTCGGTTGAAAGTGCCAAGCACGCCGCCGCCCAAAAAATCGAGGCCACTTTCAGCATGACAGGAGCAAAAGTGAGCCACGGCGACGGATACCCCGGATGGACACCCAACCCCGACAGCCGTGTGCTGAAAGTCGGAGTGGCAACCTACAAGAAAATGTTTAAGCACGACCCTGTGGTCCGAGCCATCCACGCAGGACTTGAATGCGGGCTTATAGGCGAAAAATACCCAAAGATGGACATGATAAGCTATGGACCCACCCTGCGTGGCGTACACTCACCTGACGAGCGCATCGAAATCAAGACCGTGCAGATGTTTTGGGATCTCACCATCGCCATTCTCAAAGCTCTGAAATAGCCCTTTTGGCATAATTACAGGTAGCAGGGTTGCCGTGTACAGCAGCCCTGCTGTTTTTTTGCTGAATGCCACTCATGCAGCAAAAGCCATTCTTTTCGCTGTCTGCCCGCAGCGTATCCGGCAAGAGAACCGTCGGAAGCGATCACACGGTGGCACGGGACAATGAGCGATATGGGATTGCGCCCAACTGCCGCACCTATCGCCCTCGCCGAGCAGCATCCGATGTCGCGCGCAAGCTGTCCGTATGTTAAAGTCTCGCCATAAGGAATTTCACAAAGTCGACGCCACACCCTGCAACTGAAATCACTGCCCCGCAACAGCAAGGGCATTTCCGAACCGCCTTCCACACCTCCGGAGCAAGGCCACATGAGGGCATTGCCGTCAAAATACTTATCGAGCCATCGTTTGGCCGATACGATAACCGGCAGCGTATCGCTCTGTCGGTATTCTGCTGCAAGTGTCGAGCCAAAGTGCGCCTGGCCGTCAAACCAAATTCCAACAAGCGACACACCGTCCGAGGCTACCGTTATACCTCCGAGCGGCGATTCATAGTGCGAGGTGAAGTCCATTCAATACGTTTCGGTTACAATTGCCGCACAATGGTAGCGCAATCGTTTTATTTGTTAGGTTCCACATGAAGCGCAATATGCGTTGACTCGCCATACCGTTGCCGCAAGGCTCGTTCTATTTCGCGAGTGCGGGCATGCGATTGTGCAAGAGACATCGAGCCATCCATGCGGATGTGAAGTTCTATGGCATATCGGCTTCCAATGCGACGAGTGCGCAAGTGATGCGGGTCGTTCACGTCGGGGAAAGCGCTCACAATTGAGAGAATCTCACGCTCTACACTCTCCGGCAGCGATGCTTCGAGCAAGTCGCCGAAACCCTGTTTCAATAGTTTGCAGGCTACTCTCAATATGAAAAAGGCAACCACAAGAGAGGCCAGCGGGTCGAGCAATGTCCAACGGTTGCCTATCAGAATCGCACAGCCAATGCCCAACAAGGTTCCAACCGACGAGAGCGCGTCACTGCGGTGATGCCATGCGTTGGCCTTCATCACAGTCGAATTCAGACGACGCGCACACCGTATGGTGTACCGGTAAACAAGTTCCTTTGCGACTATAGAGACCAAAGCAGCCCAAAGAGCCACCATGCCCGGTGCCGACAAAGAGCCGCCACCTATCCCAAAAACAATCGACACCGCGGCCTTGTAGCCTATGCCCACGGCCACGAATGCAAGAAGCATACCGATGAAAACGGTTGCGATTGTCTCGTATTTGCCATGGCCATACTTGTGGTGCAGGTCTTCCGGCTTGGAACCGAGGTGAACAAAAACAAGTACAACAAAATCGGTCAACAAGTCTGACAAAGAGTGTATGGCATCGGCAGTCATGGCGGCACTGTGCCCCACTATGCCGGCAGCCATCTTGAAAGCCGCAAGCAGCACATTTGCCACTGTGCCGACCAACGTGACCCTATATATTTCCTGCTCGCGTGTCAAAGCCTACAGACTTCTAACAGGGAACTCGAAGTATGTGTCGGGAAAGGGTTCATCCTTGAGTGTAAAATGCCACCATTCGCATTCGTACGGCTTGAAACCGTGGCGCAGCATGGCCTCACGCAGAATCATGCGACTGCGGAACTGCTGTGCACTGATCGTGTCATTGGCGATATATTCGATTGTATTTTCATCGGTGTATCGTCCACCACAGTCGGGGTGGCTTTCGCGACCGAACCAGTCGAACGGAGCACCCATATCCACTTCCTTGCCTGTTGCCATATCGAAAAGAGTGAGGTCGACGGTCGAGCCTCGAGAGTGGCTGCTCTGGGTGGCTATATATCCCAACTCGAACAGGCGGCTCTTATCGACATCGGGGTAGAAATAACGCCTCATAAGCGTGTCGTCGATTGATTTACCCCATCTAACGAAATGATCGACGGCCTTTTGCGGACGATAGGCATCAAAAATCTTAAGCTGATATCCCATTGCACGCAGTTCCTCGCCAACTACACGCAAACTGTCGGCAGCCTGACGGGTCATAAGTGCCACAGGCTGCTCGTATCCCTCGATACGGCAGCCAATAAAATTATATGACGAGTGGTAGCGGATTTCGAGTATGGCATCTGGAACCACATCGGTGAGATTGACAAAGGCCTCTGACGATAAGATGCTTTCCGGCTGAGTGACATCGGTTGCACCTGTTTCTTTTACAGAATTCTGCCTACAGGCAAAAAAAAGGCAACTTGAAAGAATAGCTACAAATAAAAAATTTGTTTTTGACATTATTTTAAGTGTTTAGAATTATACTTCAACATTATTTTCGTGAAACCTGTCATAGGCTGTTTTATACAGCACCCTGTATAATCTGTGCCGTATGGTTTTTTGTGTCGACCTTACTGATAGCGTCGACAATAATCCCCTGTTCATCAATCACGTATGTTGTGCGGAGAGTCCCCTCGGTCACCTTGCCATACATTTTTTTCTCCCCCCATGCTTCATAGGCTTTAAGCACAGCAAGATTCGTGTCGGAAATCAGGTGAAAGGGCAAATCGTATTTGGCTATAAAACGCTTGTGGGAGGCAGCGCTGTCGCGACTTACGCCCAACACACTGTAGCCAAGTGTGACAAAACGTTCGTAGTTGTCGCGAAGGTCGCAGGCCTCGGCGGTACAGCCGGGTGTGCTGTCCTTCGGATAGAAATATAGCACGAGTTTTCTTCCGGCAAAGTCGGTCAGTTTAACCGTGTTGCCGTCCTCGTCCAATGCCTCGAAGAATGGGGCTTTTGTACCTTTTTTTAGCATAGTTTTTTTTTGAATTTATCGATGAATGAGATTGTAGTCGACCGAGCTCTCTATTGAATCAAGCCCCATCGCATCGAGCGCGGCAAAGAGATTGCGACCTATGTGCGCCTCCAACTCGTCGACAGAGCAGGCATAGTCAGCCAAGCGTTGATGCCGCCCGTTGTTTTGGAATACAAAAGCGCACGAACTGTAATGGCTCTTGCCATCGTAAACAAGCAGAGCCTTGAAAAAAGCATCGGGCACCTGCACGCAACCATCTCCGATTGTTCCCAGAGATGCGTTTTCGATAAACGGACCGCATACAACATACACTTTTCCGTATTTTCTTGCCAAAGAGCGAACCTGTTTTTCGAGTACATTCCAGTCGCCGGCGTTGAGTTCATGGTTTTGCGGACACACGTTGGTGAAATAATGGCTCTCCCAATACGACTTCTCGGACCACCGCATATCGGCTTTGGGAGCCATGTGGCCTTTATCCCAACCAGAACGCGAATAGTCCTCACGCGATGCCTGTCGCCCTGTCACGTTAAAATCCTTGCTGAACGTGGAGCTTTGCGACGTGTAGACGGGATTCAGTTCCTCGGCTGTAAGTTCATAAGCCACCCAGTTGGGTATCAAGGTCTCGTGGTTGTAGGACGAGGTGAAACCACTGTAAAACAGCACATCCTCGTCACTGCCGTATTCGGGCAGCTCGAGCATCAGAACCGTATCGCGAGCAGCGGGCTGTCCTGCAAAAGGATTGTCGCCACTATCAAAACGGCATCCTGCCGCAATAAGAGAAAGAGCAATAATCGTGAAAAGCGTAGTTCTCATAGCATTGGCTTTACAAAAAAAAGGATGCCTCATTTCAGAAACATCCTTTTTGGTAGCGGGGGCTGGATTCGAACCAACGACCTCCGGGTTATGAGCCCGACGAGCTACCTCTGCTCTACCCCGCACTGTCTTGTTTTCATTTTGCAAAAATACCACACTTTTTTCAATCTGCCAAATGTTTTTTTATTCTATTTGCAACAGTATGATACAAAATAAGATAAGGGTGCATATTTTATTTTATACACCCCTATCGCTGGTAATTGGATAAGAGACAGGGCGAAGTTTGTCACCGCTATCTTATGTTAGTTCTTTTTTGCCGGTGCCACACATTTGTAGCAGAGGCCGGCGAGGGCGGCACCAACGAGCGGAGCCACGATAAAGAGCCACACCTGCGGCAAAGCGCCGTCCCATGAAGCAAAAATGGCCTGCGAGAGGCTACGGGCAGGGTTCACACTGGTGTTGGTCATAGGTATGCTGATAAGGTGGATAAGGGTGAGGGTTAGGCCAATAGCGAGGCCGGCGGCCTTGGGGTTGCTGCGTTCGTCGGTGGCACCGAGGATAACCATCAGAAACACAAAAGTGAGCAAGCACTCAACAAGAAATGCTCCTCCCATTGAAACCACGCGATAGTTGTCGCCTGCTACAGCTTTGAACTCATCACCGAAACCATTGGCGGCAAAAACGCCAGTTTCGCCAAGCCCAGCCGACTTCCAGAGCACAAGGAGAATCGCACCTGCGATAATGGCACCCACAAACTGCGAAAGCCAATAGAGAAGCATTTCCTTGCATGACATACGTCCGTTCACAAACACGCCGAGCGACACGGCAGGATTGAGATGGGCTCCGCTCACATGTCCTATGCCATAGGCCATGGCGATAACCGTGAGTCCGAAAGCGATGGCCACGCCCAAAAAACCGACTGCGTGTCCGGCAAAGAGAGCAGTGCCGCATCCGCCAAGAACCAGCCAGAACGTACCGAGACATTCGGCAATCATTTTGTTTTGAATCTTCATGGTAGTTTTGAATTTAGTTAATAATAAGATTTATTTAAGCGATTTCTTGAGAAACTCAACAAAGCCCTCGGCCTTAGTCGAGGCCGAAGATTTGGGGTCATAGACAAAAACTCCGTCCGAGAGCACCTTGCCGTCCGCGTCGATAACCACGTAGCAGGGTTGGGCGTTTTGGTTAAACGTCTTTATCTGATAGTTGAGATTGCGGCGACCGAGGGTCTTTATGGTGCGCCCGTGTTCGTCGGTCACCCACTCGTCCTCGGGCAGCGTAATATCATTCATGTCCGCATACAGTGCGCACATGACAAATCTTTCGTTTAGGAGTTTCCTGGCTTCGGGCTTGCTCCAAGCCGACTGCTCCATCTCGCGACAATTGGCGCAGTTGCGACCAGTAAAGTCAATAAATATAGGTTTGCCGACGGAACGGGCGTAAGCCTTGGCCTCGTCGAGGTCGTAGAATCCTTCGAACCCTGTAGGCATGTGCAGCTTGTCGACATACTTGCGATCTGCCGGCAGTTTTGACCCAAAGGCGACCGCCCGCGGGCCTCCAACTGCTGCCTGCTGGTTATTGACCACTATGCGCTCTATATTGAAATCCTGCGTATCCATAGGCGGCAGAAAGCCGGATATGGCATTGAGTGGTGCCCCCCACAGTCCGGGAATCATATACACCACAAAGGAGAAAGTCGCAATGGAGAGGAACAGGCGTACCACACCGATATGCTGCACATCTTCGTCGCCCTTAAACTTGATTTTGCCGAGCAAATAAACACCCATCAATGCGAATATCACAATCCAGAGTGCAAGGTAAACGTCGCGGTCGAGCAATCCCCAGCTCCAGTACAAGTCTGCCATCTGAAGGAATTTCAGGCCAAAGGCCAATTCGAGAAACGCAAACACAATCTTGACAGAATTGAGCCAACTTCCTGACTTCATATTCTTTAACATAGACGGGAACATGGCCAGCAGAGTGAACGGCAGTGCAAACCCGATACCGAAACCAAGCATCGAAATAAGCGACACCCAGCGGTTGGTGGTGGACGTTGAAAACTCAATAAGCGCGGCACCGATGATGGGACCCGTGCAGCTGAACGACACCAATACAGTGGTCAGAGCAATGAAGAATGGTGCCATGAAACCACCTTTGTCGGCTTGCGCATCCGACTTGTTGACCCATTTTTCGGGCATCTTGATTTCGAACAGACCGAAAAACGAGAGGGCGAAGGTCATGAAAATGGCAAAAAATATGAGATTCGGGATGCCGTGCGTGCCTATAAGGTTCAGCACTCCAGGCCCGAAAAACAACGAGAGAACAGCACCCAAAACTGTGAATATAAACACTATCGAACCTCCGAACACCCACACCTGGCGACGATTCCTGCGCCTGTTTTCACCGCTATGCATAAAGAAATTGACCGTCATGGGTATCATCGGAAACACACATGGCGTAAACATTGTGACAATACCGGCCAAGAGCGCGCCAAAGAAAAGAGCCCACAAACTGGTCGATTTGCCCTGTGCATCAGACTTGCTTACTACTTGTTCCGGCACTTTCGGCATACTATCGGGAGCTTGCATTGCAGTGTCGTCGACTACGGGCAACGATTCGCCACAGGCGGTATCGACATCAACTGTTGTATCATCTTTTTTTTCGGCTTTTTTTTCAGTCTCCTTGACGTTGAAGGCAAAAGGCAAATCGTCCGGCGCGATACATGAACCCTCATTGCAGAGCTGGTAGTATAGCGAGCCAGTCACCTTAAAGGGTTTTTCGGTAAGTCGCCTGATTTTCTGGCGGAAGACGGCAGTTCCGTCAAAATAGCGTACAGTAACCTTGAAAACATCGTCAAATTCCTCATGGGCTTTGGGTTCCATCACCGAGCCTATACGCTCATAACTATCACTTTCGTTGAAAGTTATTTGCATTGGGATAGGTCCGTTGGGATCGGACTTCTGCGAATAGAGATGCCATCCTGCATCGATTTTGGCGGTGAACACAAGCTCAAGCTGGTCGTCCGAGAGCTCACGGACCGAATAGGTCCAGTGCGTAGGGTTAAGCACCTGAGCAGAAGTCATAATTGCAAATCCCAACGCAACGATGGAAAATAGGAAACGCCTATACATAATGATTGATTTTGCCTTAACTGAATTGCAAAATTATAAAAAAAGCGACAATTAGCAAAAACAGAGTACCCAAACTTGCAAAACGGCATTTGCCGAGTCGTCCGTTTGCAATAAAATGCCGTTATATACGTTTTTCCCTATATGGCAAACAATTCACTGAAACGGCTTTTGTCCGACTCGGTCATCTACGGGCTGAGCAGCATAGTCGGACGTTTTCTGAACTATCTTTTAGTCCCGCTCTACACATACAAGATAGCAGCCTCGTCGGGCGGATACGGCGTGGTAACCAATATATACGCCTATACGGCACTTATGCTGGTACTGCTCACTTTCGGCATGGAAACCACCTTCTTCTACTTTGCCAACAAGAAAGAGCTTGAAGCCCGTCGTGTATTCTCTACCGCATTGTCTGCTGTGGGTGTGGTAGCGGCACTGTTTGTCGCACTTGTATTCGTGTTCATCAATCCGATTTCCGGATTGCTGGACTATGCTGACCACCCCGAATATATTGAAATCATGGCCTGCGTCGTGGCGATAGACGCTTTTCAGGCCATTCTGTTTGCACAATTGAGGTTTGCCGGACGGGCGTGGAAATTCGCGTTTTTGAAACTGCTGTTCATATTCTGCAACATAGGAATGAATCTGTTCGTGTTTTTAGTGGCTCCCGCCTTGGCCGAATCGCACCCCTCGATGATGGGATGGTATCGTGCGGACTATCAGGTGGGCTATGTGTTCGCAATAAACCTTATCTGCACGGCATCAATCACACTCGGTTTCATTCCTGAACTGCGCAATCTGCGGTTCGGTATCGACTTCGCCCTGCTGAAACAGATGCTGCGATACACATGGCCTCTATTGCTGCTCGGTCTTATGGGCATATTGAACCAGGTGGCGGATAAAATCTGCTTCCGCTTCCTTGTTCCAGGCCAGGAAGGTGATGTGCAACTTGGCATATATGGCGCATGTGTGAAGATTGCGATGATTATGGCTATGATAACACAGGCATTCCGCTATGCCTACGAGCCATTTGTTTTCGCCGGAGGCAGCGGGAAAGAAAGCAAAGAGAGCCAGGCTCTGGTGATGAAATACTTCATCATGTTTACACTTCTCGCTTTTCTCGCGGTGGTGGCCTATATGGACATTCTGCGCTACATCATAAAGTCTGACTATTGGGAGGGACTTCGGGCTGTGCCAATAGTGATGATGGCAGAAATTTTTATGGGAATATACTTCAACCTTTCGTTTTGGTACAAACTGATAGGCAAGACATGGTGGGGTGCCGTAATGTCGGCCATAGGCTGTGTTACGCTGATAGCCGTGAACATAATCTTCGTGCCGAAATACGGTTATATGGCCTGTGCATGGGGTGGTTTTGCGGGCTACGGAGTGAGTATGGTGCTGTCGTATTTTATTGGACAACGCCACAATCCGGTGCCTTACAAACTCAAGCCTATACTCGGTTACTTCGTCGCAGCGATGCTCTTGTTTGCAGCAATGAAACTGATGTCCCCACTCCCGACCGCATGGCGATTAGTGGCGAACACTGTTCTGTTAATGTTATTTGCCGTTCTGATAGCCTATAACGAAAGAACACTGGTTGGCAAATTGGCCAACCGACTGAAACGACGGGCCAACGGAATCGCTCAATAATTAGTCAAGTCGTATTCGCAGACGGAATACATCAACCCGTTCATGTAATACTCCATACCCGCACAGGTTCGGTCAAGTTCTTTAAGCTGCTTTTCTGTATAGTAGGTGTGCGAGGCATCGTAGCCGGTGCAATGGCAACGTCGTGTGCACGACGGCAGGCTGGCAACTATGACAAAAAGGATAACAGGCAACAAAACTTTTTTCATAAGGCATTCCATTTTTCAGAGGGCATCAACTGCATCTTTATCTGCATTTGTCCATACTTGGCTACTATTGTGGAGATTGGCAAGTTTGTTTTCTGCTTACAAATTCCACTATTTTCGATTCTGAGACGTAACCACTGCCGTAGGTTTCAGCTACACTTCCGTTGTCGAGAAGGACAACCAGCGGAGCACCGCCGTAGGTAATATTCACGAATTCATCGGGAGAGACCGCCGTAGGGTTAAAACGGACGGCATAAGGTGTATCGTAGAAAGCATCCAGACCGTGCACCGTGTCGGACGGGAAGACTGTGACAAAGGCCTCGAACGGTAAGTTGTGTCGTTTCTGAATCATGGAGAGCGTTTCTGACATGCGTCGGCAATACTGGCAACTTTTGCTGTAGAAAGAGAGTACCTTGCGACCACTGGCAAGATCACTGTCGGCCAAAGAACCTCCAGTATTGATGACTTTTGACAGCAAATCTGCGTTGACAGGCACAGTGCCGCGCACGGGAGCAAGGCAGGCCGCTGTGCAAAGGACAAACACTGCAACATAAGGGACAAGCCCCATAAGAACCTCAATCCAGCGGCGGCAACTAAAGGCAAACGTGGCTAATACCGCAACAACTGCCATAATAACCGATAAGGTTGTTGAGTACTGCAAATCGTAGAAATTCATCCTTATCCACCCTTTAAAACCGGCAAGCACTATCAACCCCTGCGCCAACAAGACTGCGGGCAACACCAACCACCAACGCGGACGGAAGTCACGTCTTGAATATTTCCAAACCCAAAAAAGCAACACAAGCAGCACCGCATTTTTCAAAATAGAGTGAATTGGATCGAACGGGAGCAATTCGCCCATACAATGGCAACTGTCTGTGCGTCCGACAAACCATGCATAGACCAAAAAAAAGGTGAAACCGAGCAGCATCAGCACGTTGAGCAAACATACAAACCTATGGTGTCGATTGGAGAGAAGTGCAACACCCAACAAGATTTCGGTAGAAATAGCGAGCCATCCGACAATTACGGACAACCGGAATGAAAGAAACCCAAAGCTGAACAGGTATATGTTGAAGCTGTCGATCGAGACAAACTTGGCAAGAGCCGACACAATGAAAAAAATGCCAAGTACACTCTTCAATGCCGTGGCCGAATATGTCAAAAACTTTGTATTGCCCAATTTGTCAAGCATACACAAAAGGATTCTAATCAGGATGGTTTTGAAAAAATGATGATGTTACGATGTTTTGCATATCATCTATTCGGGCGACTCGTAGTCATCGCATGTAATATTGTGCATAGACCGAATAAAGACCGTATCGTGCATTCGCTCGTAACCGGAGCGGTTGATGTCGCTGCAATGAAACGTGTGTTCGACGTTGAAATACAAAGTTTCGGGTTTGCCCTGATAAATGCCACTGCAACGGCATGTCTTTGTGCGGCGACATCCGACACACATAACCAGCAAAGCTGCTAACACAGACAACATAAAATATTTGAAACGAACACTCATTGCTTGGCTCCGTTTGAATGCGTGACCGTACTGTCAACGACAGTGACTTCGAATGGATAGGCTGTGCAAAAAAGCGAGTCGACCTTGCCTTGGTCGGCAGGCAAATCGCTTGCGTTGTAGACTACATAATATATATTGCGGCAATCGGAACGTGAATCGACTGTAAACACCCGCACGTCGAGTGCATGAGGTTCACCTCCCGCACCCCTTACCGCACATCGGCAATTGACATTCTTGCGGCACGAAACCATACCGACAGAACACGATAACACGCCAATAATCAAAAAAATATATTTTGCGTAGCGCTTCATACAAAACGCAAAGATACAAAAAATGTTTTTGTTAAGTGATTGCCACCAACTGTATCATTACTCATGATTTCGACACAACAGAATGGTATCAGGGATGGAAACTGTGTAATTCAACATCGTAATAGATAGCTGTAAACGGAGGAATGACATCGGTTCCGCTGGCACCAAAAGCGAGTTTGCTTGGAAAATAGAGCCTGTATATGCTGCCCGCGTTCATGAGTGCCATGCCTTTCTGTAGCCCTGGAAACATATTGCCTCCCACCAAAGTTTCGATGGGATCCCTCACCTCGTAGGTTTGGTCAATTAACTTGCCGTCTTTCAGAATGTAACCCCTGTAGTCGAACACCGCCACTTCACCGATTTTCACATTCTGACCCTTTCCCTGCCTCAACACCTTGTAATAGATGCCGTCAGGGGTTTTCTTCACTTCAGGGTCGTTCTTCTCCAGCTCCTCGAACAGCTTCGACTCTTCGGTTTCTGCAGCCGCAATATTTTTTTTCTGTTCCGACTGTATATTATGTTGCAGCTTCATTGTAAGTTTTGCTATGAGATCGTTGTAGGACCTTTCGTCCAACGGCTGTTTGCCACCCTTCAAAGTATGCTCAATGGCTCTCACAATGACATCCACATCGAGATCGTAGCCGATTTTTTGAAGTCCGATAGCGGTATTCTCACCAACAGCCCAACTGACAGAGTCTCGCTGATTGTTGAGTTTGATTTCGTCAGACTTACGGCTGCACGAAACACTAATCAACGCAAACAGCGCAAGTATTGAGAAAATTGTAAAGGTTGAATTCTTTGTCATACGAAGCTTTTTTTTTAGTTAATATTAATGGTCGAGTCGTTTCACATTAAAGACAGTGTTTTTCACTTACCCCTCCCCTGCAGAATAATCAATACGGTGTATAGCATTATCTTCACGTCAGTTGCAAGTGTCATGTTTTCAAGATAGAGAAGGTCATA
Organism: uncultured Bacteroidales bacterium; assembly: GCA_905235855.1. Lineage (GTDB taxonomy): Bacteria > Bacteroidota > Bacteroidia > Bacteroidales > P3 > Colimorpha. The sequence continues at coordinate 13,553 of CAJONE010000024.1, read as the reverse complement.
ACGCATACGCTCCAACATCTCATCCACATTCTCGGCATAGCCGTATTTGACCTGTCCCCATGAAGTGATGCCGGGTTTCACGCGCTGCAACAAAAGATATTCCGGACTACGGGCAACAATTTGGTCAATATAGAACTGCCTTTCGGGACGTGGTCCGACGATTGACATGGTGCCTTTCAGCACGTTGTAGAACTGCGGTATTTCGTCGAGTCGCACCTTGCGCATAAAGCGTCCGAACGGGGTTATGCGGGGATCATTGTCGCTGGCCAGCGCGGGGCCGTTTGCCTCGGCATCGACATACATCGAACGGAATTTATGCATCTTAAACGGTTTGCCACGGTAACCTATACGTTCTTGTGCATAAAATATGGGGCCCTTGCTTGTTAGTTTGATTATCAACGCAGTTATAAGGTAAACTGGTGTCAGCAGCAACATCGCGAAAAGAGAGGCCAGAATGTCGAACATTCGTTTGACACTGTACTGCCATTCATCCATCAGTCGATTGTTGATCGTGATGAGGGGTGAATGGAAGATACTGTTCACCTTGACACTACCAATAATCAGGTCACGAGCATCTGGAGTTATGCGGATGGTGAGATTGCCGCACTCGTTGGCAGCCTGCACAAGCACGCCAATTTGCTCGCGACTATTGTCGTCGAGTGCAATAATCACCTCCTCCACATTGTGCTTATCGACCAACTCGCGGAGCTCGGCAATTGAGCCAAGTTCAGGCATTGCCAATCGCATATTCGGATCAGTGAAACCGTCGCCGACATTCACATATCCCACAAAACGCTCCCCGCTGTAGGTTTCCTGATGCTCAAGTTCAAGAAAGGTTTTGTATGCCACCTTTCCGCCTCCTATCATAATCGTTGGGAATCCGATTCGTCTCGAATGAACCTTGTGTACCGTGTTTGAGGTGATGGCAAGACGAATCATGTATGTTAAACCGAAATGCACTACAAACAGGAAGAGAAATGATATGTAGTAGTTCTTGTAGTTTCTGATTTCATCGTCGAGAATGATTGCGAAAAAAAGCACAATAACCCCGATTAAGGATGCCAGCGCGGTCTGCTGTAGTTCTTTCAAACGCGACTTGTGCAGCACTCTCCGATATGTCCCCTGCATAAAATAGAGTACAATCCAGCATAGGGGCACAACCACAATTCCGTACCAAAAATTGGCATCACTCGCAAAACTTCCGAATTGCGAAAGCGCATAGTTTTCTATCACCGACTTGCGAAAGACAAAAAAACACATCCACGCAATTGTAGCCGACAACCAGTCGCACAAAATGTAAAGTATAGACAACCTGCGCTCCACTTGATTAAATTACATCTGCACGAGTTTCACGTTGTCGAGGTATACAAATCCGCCTTTTCCCTCGGAGTTGAGAGCGGAGAAAACAATACGGAACTTGGAGTTGCGGTTGAATTGCGTCCAAAGTCGCCCCATATTGATGTATATCTTTTTCCATTTGTCTGTTTCGTACAAGGTCATAGCCGACTGTATGGAGGTGTTACCGCCATCGTAGTAGGCACTCTTCATTCCTACACTCAAGCGCACGTCAGTCTTATAGTCCATCTCAAGGTATAGGTAAGCGTTGGGATCGTTGCATATTATGTCACTGTTGATTTCAAAATCTACAGTACTTGCGCTATCTGCTACCACAACATATCCGCTTCCAGTGCCAGAACGTATTTCGGATGCCTCGGTGGTTCGATGAACTTTGCTGTCGAATATCAAAGAGTATTGTATATCATCAAAATATTCCTGTGCCAAAACTTTCACCACCGTGTCCGATACGCTCAACACCTGTCCGTTGACAATCTGTTGAACCGTCCATGGGCGATAGGTGGTGCTTACGGTCCACAATCCGTCAGCATCCGGTGTGCCGATATTGGTTGTGGAGTCTGTGGCGATAGGTACATTGTAAAGATAAACATACTCATAGTATGGATATTCCACACGTGTGGCCGCTATGCCGTTCTGCTTGATTACAGGCACGATGATAAGTCGTGTAATAGTGTCTTTGCGCAAGGCTGGCACCGTACATGGTAGTTGGTAAACGCCAAGATTCGTCTCCTCATCGTCGCCGTCCCAATATGCCAAAAGTTGCACTGCATCGATGTCACAACTTAGGAATCCTTCGGGCGACACCACACTGGCATCTGTTCTCTCTACGAGTGTAACTTTGTCGAGATGCAGAAACGACGGGGCTTTCTCACTGTTGTCTTTCTTGCACCCGCACATTACAAACGCCACAATTAAAAGTGACAGGAATATTTTGCTTCGCATTAAGGCGGATATTTTAAAAATGCCAACTTACAAACATGTACACTTATAAACGAATACAATATGTTTTTATTGCATCACGCGCCCCTACCTCACGGCAAAACTGATATTAAAATTTTTCGAACTCCATTATTTCCAAATCCTTAACCGAACCGTCTACTGTGATACGCACAATCGTAGATTTTTTTTGGATTCCCTGATGTCCGGCCGCACCTGGGTTAATGTGAAGGAATTCGTATTCCTTATCATACATCACTTTGAGAATATGGCTATGGCCACAGATGAAAATGTCGGGTTTGGCCAATTTCAGCATACGGCTGACATTTTGCGGATAATGTCCCGGGTAACCGCCAATATGAGTCATTAGCACACGCAGCCCCTCGCAATCGAAATCGGCAACCTCATTTGTCTCGTATCTTACGTCCCACCCGTCCATATTGCCATACACGGCACGAACCGGTTTCCATTCTCGCAAACTGTTGAGCACACCGGCTCCGCAGTCGCCCGCATGCCACAACTCGTCACAGTCTTTGAAAAAAGTCCATACCTGCTTTGGTATGTATCCGTGAGTGTCAGACAGTATTCCTATTCGTTTCATCTGATTTCATTTTCGGTTCTTCTGATTTCACATCGCCTGCGGTCTTCATTTGCACTATAACCACCCCAACAACCACTATACCCATGCCGATCACTTTGCCCATCGAAAAAAACTCCTGCCCTATCACAACAGCCGCAATCATCGAAAAGACCGGAATAGTGTTTGTGAATATGCACGATGCAGTGGCGCCTATATGTCGTATGCCATAGTTATAGCAAGCGTAGGCAACCGTGCTGCACAATATACCAAGCGCAAGCAGAAGAAGCACCAACTTGGGCGAAAATGTAAGTCTACCCAGTTTGTCACCGTCAGCCAACAGCATAATTGGCAAATAGTACAACAGTCCTATAAAGTTCTGGTAGGCTGTTATTGTGATAGGCCTGTAACGGTCAACCACCTTTACAAGAAGCAACGTGTAAACAACGGCAACAACAACCGCACCGGCAAGGAACAACAACCCACTTACAACAGACTGCTGACCGCCGTCCGCAGTTCGATGCCCCATAAGCATGATTGCAATGCCGACCAGCGAAAGAATTATGCCGAGAATGGTAAGAAAATGGATTTTTTCTTTATAGACCGCAGCCATTCCAAACGGCACGAATAGAGGTATCGTGGCCACCACCACTGCCGCCAGGCTCCCGTCGAGTTTGAGTGTTCCGCTTGTCTCCAAAAAACTGTATAAAAAAGGTTCCGCAAAACTCAACATAAGAAACCATTTGACATCCTCACGACGAACTCGTTCAAGCTTGCGCATTAACGCCAAAAGAGGTATCATCACAGCCGAAGCAAGCAGCATACGGAACGTGATGATTTGCAATGCCGTCATACTTGGCTCTGTCTCTGCCACTTCCTTAGTCATAATGAAACTCACACCCCACAACGCAGCCGCAAGGAAAAGGGTGAAATAGACTAATATCTTCTTCATACTACAAGAATAACGGCAGCGTATCCTTTTTTATTTTTTTCAAAAAAGAGACATATTACAGACTAAAAACACAATCTTTGCGTTTTTTTCAGTACAAAAAGATTAAAAACAATCAAAAATAACACCGATGAAGAAACTATCTATTATGGCGACAATGCTCCTTTTGGTTGCCACCATCACAGTTCAAGCACAAAACAAGTTCCGCGGTATTGTGAAGTATAAAGTTGAAAGCACCGGGACAACATCGTTCCAAATTCCAGCCGAACAATCCACCGTAGATCTGAAAGTCTACGACGACCAGCTCCTCATGAGCTCCAAAGTCCAAAACGGCTACTCCGTAACAACCAATGCCGATTTCAGCCCCTACATCTCCTATTTGGCGGCCAACGACATTGAGCTGGAAACCTACAAGGGTGACGGCAAGTTTCTTATCCGTGAAAAACACACAAAAGCCGAAGCCGACAGCCTCAGCATTGTCGACAACGCTCCAGGTCACTTCTATTTCGAATATACCAACGAGACGCAACCCATGCTTGGCATGATTGCGAAAAAAGCCATTCTCCACGTTTTCGACGAGGATACCGGCGAAGACAACCCTGTTATTTTCTGGTACACCGACGAGATTGGCCCTGAATACAACTTCCTGTTCAACGGCATCAAGGGCGTTCCGCTGAAATTCGAACAGCAACTGGGCGAAGGCAAAGCCGTCACCTATACCGCTACAGACATCGTCAAAGGAAAAGTGAAAGACGTGGACATGCTTCTACCGGCTGGATTCAAGGAGGCAACCGAGGAAGAATTCAACCAGTTTATGAAAGAACTGCAGGAAGCTGTCGAACTTCTTGGCGATGAATAGACACCTTTGCTGGGCTCTCAATATCGCTCGCTCTTTTCTATAGGCTATCCTAACCTCATTTAGGGTAGCCTATTTCAAAATTCATAAAATCAATACACTGACCTTCAAAATATATCAATGACAAAAAAGAAAGCCAAGAAAGATACAGGAAAGCCTACGGGCAGCCATAACCTATCTAAAACCAAGCAGTTTCTCAAAAGTGAGGGCTTTGCCAAATTGCGCGGCATTGCATACATACTTGTCTCCATATATCTCTTTCTCGCCCTCATCTCCTATTTCAGCAAAGGCACTCCAATTGACATCCACGACAATTGGATGGGAGTAATCGGGGGCTGGTTTGCATCTCGCCTCACTGCTGCGTCCTTTGGCGTTGGGGGATTCGGGCTTCTGCTGATTCTGTTTCTTGTCGGAATCCGGCGGCTCGGCAAGAAAACCCCACTCGCCACCACAGTTTGGGCAACTCTTTTCTGGACTGTTTGGACAGCCACAATCTTTGGATACATTGCAGGCCACTGGCTTGGCGACAACTGGCAGTTGGAGTCGAAACTCGATGCCTACGCCGGAAGTATGGGTTACTTCATATCGAAAGGGTTGTATCGGCTCATCTCCTGGTTTACACTGGTCGTACTCATTTTCGCAGCCGTCGCCGTTTTGATATTCGTACACAAAGTACGTTTCCACATTAACAAAGAAAAATGGCAACAGCGTCTGGCCGACTTTTCAAAAAAACGCGAATTGCGCCGTGCGGAGCGCGCCAAACGCAAAGCTGAAAAAGAAAAGCGAAAAGCCGAGAAAGACCATCTACGCGCTAATGACTCCGACCACTCTGACCATTCTGACGACTCTGACAACTTCGACGATTTCGTCAACCGCATAAACCAAACCGAAGAGACATCCGAAAATCTGACAGATCCATGCAAACCCGCGTCCGATATAATTTCTGACACGATGACCTTCGACCCGCAACCGCAAGCCACTCCATCTTCATCGCCCGACGGCATTGACTTCAAAATAAACCTTCCGTCAGAGCCCATAGATGGTGAGGACAAAACCGAGAATGATTCGTCAAGCGATGAACCAGATACTCCAGAATCTGCCCCAGACGACTACGCTCGACATTTCGGCGTAGACGAACTCTACGACCCGCATCTCGACCTCGGTGACTTCATTATGCCCTCAACCGACATTCTCGAAAACTGGGAAACATCCAACGTAAAAGTAACCAAGGAAGAGCTGATAGCCAACAAGGACCGAATTGTGCAAACACTCCGCGACTATGGCATAGAGATAACCGAGATTACCGCCACCCCCGGCCCGACGGTGACGCTCTACAAGATAAAACCTGCTCCCGGCATTCGTATCAGCAAAATCAAAAACCTCGAGGACGACATCGCGCTTTCGCTCGCAGCTCTGGGCATCCGTATAATTGCACCCATACCCGGCGAAAGCAACATTGGCATCGAAGTCCCAAACGCAAAACCGCAGATTGTAGCAATGAAGACAATGCTCGAAAGTGATGCGTTCAAGAATGCTAAAATGGAGCTGCCAATCGCTTTCGGCAAAACAATCAGCAACGATGTACTTGTGGCAGACCTTGCCAAAATGCCACACCTGCTTATGGCTGGCGCCACTGGTACTGGTAAGTCTGTTGGTCTAAACGCAGTGCTGGCCTCACTACTCTACAAAAAACATCCGTCAGAACTGAAACTTGTACTCGTAGACCCCAAAAAAGTCGAATTTTCTCTATACTCGGCCATAGAGCGACACTATCTGGCCAAAATGCCCGACGAAGAAGAGGCCGTAATCACCGACACCAAAAAGGTAGTGCGCACACTAAACTCGCTCTGCATCGAAATGGACGCACGCTACGACCTGCTGAAACTGGCAGGCGTTCGCAAAATAACCGAATATAACCACAAATTCATACACCGGCATCTCAACCCAGAACACGGACACCGTTATTTGCCCTACATCGTAGTAATCATCGACGAGTTCGGCGACCTGATTATGACCGCCGGCAAAGAAGTGGAACTCCCGATAGCTCGCATAGCACAGCTTGCCCGCGCCGTGGGGATACACCTTATAATCGCAACCCAACGCCCCACTACAAACATCATAACCGGCACGATAAAAGCCAATTTCCCAGCCCGCGCCGCATTCCGCGTAACCAGCGGTATCGACTCCAAAACCATCCTCGACACCGGGGGCGCACAACAACTCATCGGTCGCGGCGACATGCTGATCTCGCTTGCTGGCAAAGACATGATTCGACTGCAATGCGCTCTTATCGACACCCCAGAAATCGAGAAACTGGTGCATTTCATAGGCGACCAACGAGGCTATACGGACCAAAACATCTTCATGCTACCCGAATATCTCGATGAAAACGACGAACCCACCAAAGATTTCGACCCGAAACAGAAAGACGAGTTCTTCAACGATGCAGCACGCCTCGTCGTCGCCAGCCAATTCGGCTCTACTTCTCTCCTTCAACGCAAACTGCAACTCGGATACAACCGTGCCGGACGCATAATCGACCAACTGGAAGCCGCAGGCATCGTAGGACCTTATAAAGGCAGCAAGGCACGCGATGTACTCATTAAAGACGAAGTCGAACTCGAAAACATACTCCGAAACCTGTAAAACCCATCCCCGCCCATACAAGCAAGTTTCCCGAGAACAATCCCTTTCACCAACCCTATCCTACTGTTTTTCGGACTCTGGCTCCACACAACAAGGTTCCCGACAACAATCCAACTTCCTCATGTCGCATACGCCAATGCGACCCATAATTATGGCTCACCCACTGTCAAGCCACAGGCAAAAAAAACGGGAACATTCGATGCGATGTTCCCGTCTTCTTTTTTATTTCCTTCCTATCACTCCCCATCGGATTCTGCTAATGCTATATATCTGTCTATAGTTGTCCATTCCGTTGATTCTGGATAGTCAGACTTTACACGTTTGAAAAATTCAAGTGCTTTTGCATTTTCACCCATAGCACGACACACACGTCCGGCCTTGTAGAGTGCTGTAGGAGCGACAACATAGTTGTCCTTTGCCATTTTAGCTGCTTTCTCGTAGTGGCGCAAGGCTTCAGCCTCGTTCTTTAACTCCCATTCAGCATCGCCTTTTAGCATTTCGCATAGTGGCTTTGTAAAGGTATCCTTGCCCTTATATGACTTAAAATAACCAAGTGCCTCTTCATATTGCCCCAAGTTGAGGCAGCAGATTCCTGCATAATACTTCGCCAGATTGCAAGCCTTAGTTCCCTTGTTGGTAGTGGCAAGCTCTGCGAAGCCTATGAAATCAAGACTGTCGCTACCATTCAGTGCCATCTCATACTCACCTTGGCCAAACCAATACTCTGCCTTGAAACTGTCGGCGGCAGCGTTTTGCTCGCGATTTTGTAAAGCAGGCTTTATCAAAAGGAAAAAGAGCACTACGGCCAAAATCACAACTCCAATACATACGAGTATCCACTTCACATTTTTCTCTATAAAGTTCTCGGCATTGGAAACGACCACAGTCAAATCCCTCTTTTCATTATCTTTGATGTTTTTTTCTTTTTGTGTTTCTTTCATCTTGTTATCGTATTTTTCGTTGTTATTTTCTGTTTTGGATTTTCGAATCTCACATCCACCCACCTCAATTTTTTTTTTGTTCAATTTAGCGTGCAAAATTACTGAAAAATTATGTTTACAGAAAAATATTTTTACAGAACAACATAAGATAATATTTCAAACAAAAAACACAGCATCTGTTACACACTAATTCTGAGCGTCTTAAAAAAACGGAAGATTAAGATATGAAAATTATTCAATTAAAATTTGCTTACTAACAGTATTTTACCTATTTTTGCACTTGTAAATCTTATAATTGCAATTGTGGATACTACTACTGAATACCTCGGACTTAAACTGAAAAGTCCAATTATAGTCGGAAGCTGTGGATTAACCGCCACTGTTGATGATTTGCTGCGCATTGAGCAGCACGGTGCCGGTGCCGTTGTGCTAAAATCGGTGTTTGAGGAAGAAATCATTCACGACATCAAGCGAAACACAACCACAACCGCTCCGGTAGAACATTATGGCGAAAGCTACGAGTATATAGCAAGCCACGTGGCCGACGATGCGCTACAGCGTCGATTCAACGTAATCAAAGAAGCCGTGCAGCGTATGACAATCCCCGTCATAGGCAGCATCAATTGTTTCTCATACGAAAACTGGTTAGGCTATGCCAAACGTTTCGAAGATTGCGGATGCAAAGCCCTTGAGCTCAATATGGCCATTTTGCCATACGAGACGTCTCTGTCGTCGGAGGATGTGGAACGCGTATACACCAATATCATACAATCACTGCGCCTTGCGGTCTCGATTCCTATATCGATTAAAGTAAGCCCCTATTTCACCGACATGGCAAAATTCATGCAACGGCTGTCGTGGCTCGGAATACAGGGTATCACAATGTTCAACAAGTCAATGCAGATTGATATCGATGTAGACGACATGACAATGCGTAGCGCCAGTTGCCTTTCGCCGCACGATATGTTCTACGACACACTTCGCTGGGTGGCGATACTTACAAACAAGTTGCGATGCCCCATCTCTGCTGTGGGCGGTGTTTATACCCCAGAGGATGTGGTAAAACTTCTGCTCGCAGGTGCAGGCACCGTACAGGCAGTTTCTTGCCTCTACAAGAATGGCATCGAATATCTCGACATCTTGAATGCAGGCCTGCGCGAATGGATGAACAAGAAAGGCTACGAACGAATTGACCAGTTTCGCGGCATTATGAGCGTACCAACCCACGACAAGGCGTCTGTGGCTATGCGTACGCAGTTTATGCGTTATTTCGCCGAAATATAACACCATAGTGTTTGCCCGAGTACCCACAAAAGCAACTCTCACAATTCAAATACCTTAAAAACTAACAACCTATGGAAGAACAAGAAAAAAACGCAAGTTTTTTCCGTTTTGAGGACTTGCGCCTCTACGCGAAAGCCACCGACTACAGTTCATGGCTAATTCGCGTTCTAAACGAACCCCGAACCAAACGAGAGGAAGTTTTCGTGCAGTCTTTTTGCCGTTCGGCATTCGACATCTCACTCAACATCGCCGAAGGCTCGGCACGCAACAAAACACAGTTCGAATACTATCTCAAAATCGCAAAAACCGCCATACGAGAGTGTGTGGTTTTCTCCACTGTCGCATCAGACATGGGCCTATTCGACAACGATGCCTACCAAAAATCACGTGAAACACTAATGGAACTCACACGCATGGTAGGAGCACTGATTATCTCGATTCAGCGAAGCAACGGTGGACGCCGGCGCGAAAATGAAGACCCATCAAACTACACTTCTCCTATCGAGGACGACGACACCCTTAACCAGATTGACACAAACTTCTAATCCGGTTTCAGGGGGAGTGTTCCAAGTTGTCGGACTATAAAAGCACAACCGAAAACTAAAACGTTAATGTACCCTCTCTTATCGAACTTACACCACCAGGCGACCGGCAATTTTTTTCTGATTGCCGGTCCCTGCGTTATTGAGGACTCCCTCTCACCATTAGCCATTGCCGAAAAAATTCTCGACATAACCACACGACTTGAAATACCATTTATTTTCAAAGCCTCTTACAAAAAAGCAAACCGTACCCGTATAGACTCATTTACCGGTATCGGCGACATCGCGGGACTCGAAATCCTCGCCACCATTCGCGAAAAACTTCACATACCCGTAATTACCGACATACACAACGAAGCCGATGCCGAGATGTCGGCACCATACGTTGATATCGTTCAGATACCTGCTTTTCTCTGCCGACAGACATCACTGCTCGAGGCCGCAGCAAAAACCGGACTCTGTGTCAACATCAAAAAAGGACAGTTTCTTGCACCCGAAGCCATGTCCCATGCCATCGAGAAAGTAAAGCACTACGGCAACAACAACATTATGCTCACCGAACGAGGCACAACATTCGGCTATCAAGACCTCGTGGTCGATTTCCGCGGAGTGACCGAAATGCGCAAAAACCACGTTCCGGTCGTCGTCGACATAACACACTCCTTACAGAGGCCCAACCAGCCCTGCGGCGTGAGCGGTGGCAACCCAGAAATGATCGAGACCATCGGCCGTGCTGCCGTAGCCGTAAAGTGCGACGGCATCTTCATGGAGACACACCCGAATCCGGCCATAGCCAAATCGGACGGAGCAAACATGCTCCCGCTTGACAAGGCCGAATCTCTTCTGCGAACACTCCTGAAAATACACAAAGCCGCCGTATAGCACCAATAGACGACATCCTGCCTAAACTATACTTCACAACACAATCCATGGAACTGAATCTCAAAAGACCCATCGTTTTTTTCGACCTTGAAACCACGGGCGTGGTTGTAGGTCATGACCATATTGTCGAAATATGCCTCCACAAAGTCTATCCTGACCACAGCAGCGAAACACTCGTCGAACGGGTACGACCTGCCGACCAAGACGGCAAAACCATCCATATTCCTGAAGAATGTTCCGCCATCCACGGCATTTACGATCGCGACGTGGCCGAAAAACCCACATTCAAAGACCTTGCATCTAAACTGCTCAATTTTATCGCAGATGCCGACTTGGCCGGTTACAACAGCAACAAGTTTGACGTACCCCTACTGGTAGAGGAATTTCTTCGCATCGGCATTGACTTTGACATCCGCAAGAGACATCTTGTCGACGTGCAGAACATTTTCCACAAAATGGAGCAACGAACACTCAAGGCGGCATACACTTTCTATTGCGGAAAAACGCTCGACAACGCACACTCGGCCGATGCCGACACAATGGCCACCTACGAGGTGCTGAAAGCCCAACTCGACCGATACAAGGATACTGAATTTGAAGACCGCGACGGGAAAGTGAGCCATCCGGTGGTAAACGACATTGACGAATTGAGCAAATTCACAACAGCCGCCCAATGGGCAGATCTTGCCGGTCATATTGGATTGGACCCAAAAGGCCATGAGATATTCAACTTCGGAAAATACAAGGGACACACGGTGGTCTCGGTATTTCAAAAGGAGCCATCTTATTACGACTGGATGATGAAAGCCGACTTTCCGCTTTACACCAAGAAAATCATCACTGAGATCTTTGCGGAGATTAAACGCAAAAACAACGAACAAAAGAAGCAACAAAAGCAGAACGAACGCGAAAAAATTGAACAGCTAAAACTCCATTGGGGCGCAAAATAAGGCAGCGCATTACTCTCCCAATTTTAGACCAAGTATGCAGAAAAACAAATCTTAAGCATCTACCGTCTATTGCTACAAAGTCAACCATCTTCCCGTCAGAACCCACCAACCACATCGGGTTTCCGGCTCAGTAGTTGTAGGGACTCAGGCTTGGATATTTGTCGCTCATCGGATCCACACTCAGCCATAACGACAGGTCGGAACTGTAGTACCTTGCGCCGAAGTAGTGGTAACCTGTTTCGGGGTCTTTCTCTTTGCCGGTGAAAGTGTAGCGCTCATGGTAGGACCCTGTACGTTGGTCGAGACGTGTTTCGCCGTAGGGCAGGTACTGCAGATGCTGTATTGGCTGGCCTGCGGCGTCGGTTATCCAGCTGGCGCTGCCGAGGTGGTCGGGGTGGTAGAAGTAGCGCGAGGTCTCCAGGCCGTGGTCTGAAAGGGATTCGGCCATCGCACCGTGGAAGGCGCTGTACTTGAACTCCGCTTCCGCGCTGACAGCCATCTTCTCCGTTTGGTGAGTTGTCAAATCGCCGCCCGTCGTGCCGTCGATTTTTCGGTTGCAGCTTACCGGCGCCGGCTCTATCATGCGACCGGGCATGTGCTCAAGCTGCTTCTTCAGCAGTATCCTGGCGTTGTACAGCAGGCTGTCGGAGGCTTGGAACAGGGAGTCGAGCCCGCCGCTGCCCAGTTTTGTGCACACCCTCTCGGCTCCGGCGTAGATGTGTTTGGTGTAGCCGTGGTTGCTTGCCACAATATACGGCGAGGGATAGAGCGTCACGTCGTCCATGATTGAGAAGACCGACCTCTCCTGCGCGTTTATGTCCATGACCGAGGACAGTCCGGCAATCTTGGAGTAGCGCTCTCCGGCGGGGTCGTAGCCGTAGAGCGACACATAGTCTTCGTCGACCGAGGCGTAGAGCCTGCCGTCTCCGGTCCAGTAGAGTGAGCGGGTGCCGTCGTCGTTGCCGCCCCAGCGCGTGTGCTGGGCCATGTTGCCGCAGGCGTCGTAGATGAAGTCGTGCCACACCTTGTCGTTGATGCTCCAGACGCGTCGCACGGCGTGAGGCTGGCGGTCGCCACAGTAGGCATAGACGCGGTTGGCGTTGGCGCTGTATGTGCCCGAAGAGGTCTGAACCTTGGATCCGATGCGCCCGGCGGGGCTGTAGGTCATGGCGAGCGCAAATCCAGTACCCGACGCCGACACGAGGCGGTCGGCTGCGTCGTAGGTGTAGGTGTTGGAGTAGGTGCCGCCAAGCCCTGACGGTGTGACGGATGCGGTATTGGAGACGGCAGTAATGTTGCCTACGGGGTCGTAGGTGTATGTGACGGCCTGCATTTGTGCATTGGCGGCTGTTCGTGTGTTTAGTTGGCGGAGCCGCTGCAGGGTGTCGTAGGAGTATGTTGCCGCCGTGCCGTTGCCGTAGCGTACGCGTGTGCGGTGGCCGAAGCGGTCGTAGAGCAGACTGTCGATGTAGCTGTACGCGGTGCCGCCCTTGACTCCGGCGACGGACGCGAGCGCGCCGGCACGGTCGTAGGAGTAGGTGACGGTCTCGCCGTCGGGGTAGCCGACGGAGCGCATGCGGTTCCAGCTGTCGTAGGCGTAGGTCATCTTGAATCGGTATGCCCTGTCGTCGTAG
>CAJONE010000023.1:23476-28700 GCA_905235855.1 uncultured Bacteroidales bacterium | reverse complement strand
TTCATTTCAACGCAAAGGTAATCATTTTTCCCGGATTGTGCCGATTAGTTTCGGCATTTTCTTTTTACCTTGTGTTGCACTTCTAACTTGAAATTAGGATAACAGTAACTTCGGGCGGCACTCCTATACGTGCCATCAAACCTGTTTCGCCGAGACCAGGGTTGACATAAAGATATTGCGTACCGTCCTTTTTGTCGCGCTTGTGCGTGTAGAGACCGCGCGCTTGTTTGTAAACGACACTGGCCGGACTCCAGCCAAACACCGACATTTGTGCCGCATGGGTATGCCCTGACAACGTAAGGTCGATGGGCCGAACACCGGCCACACTGTCGCTCCAGACACTTGGGTCGTGAAGCATTAGTATTGAGAACTGCCCGTTAATGCCGCTCACAGCTTTGGCTATGTTGCCTCGTGACTGGAAATATCTGCTCCGCGAGATGTTTTCGACCCCTGCGAGGCTTAGGCCGTGCGGCATATTGACGCATGTGTCGGACAGTATGTGCCACCCCATTTCGCTTTCAGCCTCTCGCAAGCGTTGTTCGGCGGCTTTCTGTTCGCTGCCGCTCATGCTATTGTGGGCATTCATATAGTCGTGGTTGCCCATCACGGAATAAATGCCGTCGCGCGCCGAAATGCCGGACAGCAGTGTCTTGAAGGGTGCAAGTTCGTTGTCGCTGCCTGTAACTAGGTCGCCCGTGAAAAGAACCAAATCTGGCTTGGTGTTGTCTATGGCTTTCATTATCCGTTTCACCGCTGCGGTGCGCCCTGAAAACGATTTCAGATGAAAGTCGGAGATGTGTACGATGCGATATCCGTCGAGCTCTGCTGTCACATGGGGTGACTCGATTTCGATGTCTCGTGTGCGGCAGAGGTTGCGTTCGATAAAGAATCCGTACGCGTAGAGCACTATCGGCAGCAAAAGCACCCACAGACCGTGACGGAATACCGAGCCGAACTGAACTCCGAAAAGGCTCGCAACACTCGCCACAACCGTGATAGCCAACAGAATGGCCACGGATGCGGCAAACCATGCAAATGCGGTGGCTATGACCGAGAAAAGATCCATGTTTTTCATTTTTTGAATCGTTATCGTCGACAATAGGGCAGTGTACCAAAAAAGGGGAGTGGGTCTATTGCTGCCACTCCCCTTTTTTCCATATTGGTCGAAAGCTATGTTACCCCTCGATTTCCTTGCGCACCTTTTTGAATGCTTCGATGCATTTGTCGAGGTGTTCGTGCTCGTGGGCGGCGCTTATCTGCACACGGATGCGTGCCTGGCCTTTTGGTACCACCGGATAGTAGAATCCGGTGACGAATATACCCTCTTCTTGCATCTTGGCTGCGTATTTTTGACTTTTGGCTGCATCATATATCATTACGGCGCAGATTGCGCTCTCCGACGGCTTGCAGTCGAAACCTTCCTCTTTCATCCTGCGCAGGAAATAGTCGGTGTTTTCGTGCAGTTTGTCCTGCAGAGTGTTCGTCTCGCTCATCATCTCGAACATCCGGATGCCGGCGGCCACCAGACCCGGTGCCATCGAGTTGCTGAACAGATACGGACGGCTACGCTGGCGTAGCATGTCAATGATTTCCTTGCGACCGGTAGTGAATCCACCCATGGCTCCGCCAAAGGCTTTGCCCAACGTTCCAGTCAGAATCTCGATTTTACCGCGCAGGTTGTAGCGTTCGGTAACTCCACGTCCAGTTTTGCCCACAACTCCGGCTGAATGGCTCTCGTCGACCATCACCATTGCGTCGTATTTCTGCGCCAGCTCATATATCTTGTCGAGCGGACAAACATTGCCGTCCATCGAGAAGACGCCGTCGGTCACAATTACGCGGAAACGGTTTTTCTGGGCGGCCTTGAGTTGTTCCTCCAGGTCTGACATGTCGGCGTTGGCATAGCGATAACGCTGTGCTTTGCAAAGACGTACGCCATCGATAATCGATGCGTGGTTCAGTGCGTCGCTGATGATAGCGTCTTCTTCGGTCAGCAGGGGCTCGAACACTCCGCCGTTTGCATCGAAGCAGGCTGCGTAAAGAATCGTGTCCTCGGTACCGAAAAACTCGGCGATTTTTTTCTCGAGCTGTTTGTGCAAATCCTGGCATCCGCAGATGAAGCGGACGGATGCCATGCCGAATCCGCGGGCATCCATGCCCTTCTTGGCTGCGGCTATCAGTTCGGGATTGTCGGCAAGTCCGAGGTAGTTATTGGCACAGAAGTTGAGGCATTTTTTGCCCTTTACCATAATCTCCGCTCCCTGGGGGCTCTCGATTATACGTTCGTTTTTGTAAAGGCCAGCGGCCTCGATGTCGGCCAGCTCTTTCTGAAGATGTTGTTGAAATTTGTCGTACATGGCTGTGTTTTTTTTGATTGAGTGTGCAAAGATACCAAAATAAAATGGAAAATAAGACAAATGCCGGCAGCGGAATGTCTTTGATCCGTGGCTCATACGCTGAACACAAATATCGAAGCCTGCATGTTTCAATCACATCCGAGACTTTCATGATACGGCATATCTGACTGTTTGAATACAACCTTTTTGCTATTTCGGATAAAAGTTGTATCTTTACAACCAATAAATGATGAAAGAAAAACTTTGGAAATTAAGACAAGATTATGAAATAGAAGATGTTGAGCGACTTGCAGGAGAATTGGGAGTTGACCGTGTTATAGCTACTTTGCTCGTTGAACGCGGAGTGCGGACGTTTGAGGAGGCACGGCGTTTCTTCCGTCCCAGTCTGGAACACCTGCACGACCCGTTTCTGATGAAAGATATGGCGAATGCGGTGAGCCGTATCGAGAAGGCCCTGCGAAACAGAGAGAGAATAATGGTGTACGGAGACTATGATGTTGATGGCACAAGTGCGGTGGCTGTGGTGTTCTCGTTTCTCCATTCTCTGACCGACAACATTGACTTCTATATCCCCGATCGCGAAAAGGAGGGATACGGCATCAGTTTTGAGGGTATAAATTATGCCAAGGATACTGGTGTGGGGTTGATTATAGCGTTAGACTGCGGCATCAAGGCTGTCGAGCAGGTCGATTATGCTGCCGAAGCCGGAATCGACTTCATAATCGGCGACCACCACTTGCCGGGCGACGTGCTGCCCCGTGCTGTGGCGGTTCTCGACCCTAAACGTGCCGACTGTCCTTACCCTTACAAAGAACTTTCGGGTTGTGGTATCGGTTTCAAGATTGTCGAGGCCATTGTCGAAAAAAACTACGGCGTGAAGTTGAGTGACAATCCCGAAAAACTCAATCCTCAAGATAGGCGAAAGCTCGACGAGGTCAAACTTCGGCTGCTTCACTACCTCGATTTGGTAGTGGTTTCGATTGCGAGCGATATTGTGCCGATGACCGGCGAAAATAGAGTGCTGGCCTTTTATGGTTTGCGTGTTATAAACACCCATCCGCGTGCCGGATTGGAGGCAATATTGAGTTACGGCAATGTGGCACGCGCTGCCGGAACACCGCAATCAGCCTCCGACAAGCATTCCTCGGCCATTGGCGGCTATTTTGCGAGAAACCTGACCATAAGCGACCTTGTCTTTCTCGTAGGTCCTCGTATCAATGCGGCCGGACGTCTGCATAGCGCTTTTGATTCGGTGAGGCTCCTGCTCGAGGAGGATATTGAGCGCGCCAAACTTCTCGCCAAGGAAATTGACGATTACAACCGCGAACGCAAGGAACTTGACTCCTCTGCCACCGAAACGGCCAAACTGCGAATTGAGTCGGACGAAAAACTGCGTGGCCGAAGCTCGATTGTGCTTTTCGACGAAAACTGGCATAAAGGTGTGGTTGGCATTGTGGCTTCCCGTCTGGTGGAACTATACTACAAGCCGACCATCATATTCACACGCTCTACGGACAATATGTATGTCGGCTCCGCCCGTTCGGCAGGCGAATTCGACATACATGCTGCTCTCGAGCGATGTGCCGACCTGCTTGAGCATTTTGGCGGTCACAAATGTGCCGCCGGCGTGTCGGTGAAACCCGAGAATTTCGAATTGTTCCGCGAAAAGTTCGAGTCTGAGGTTCGCCAGGGTATACCCCCGCAGGCCACGATACCCGAAATCGAGATTGACGCAACCATAAGTTTTGCCGAAAACATCACACCAAAATTCTTGCGTATCCTGAAACAGTTTTCGCCGTTCGGTCCAGAAAACAATGTACCCGTTTTTCTGACGCGCAACCTAATCGATACCGGTTATCCGCGCGTGGTCGGCACAAAGGGGGTGAAGCATTTGAAGTTTGCCCCAATACCCTTCGACGAACGCTCGCAAAGCTATCCTGCCATCGGTTTCCAGTTGGGCGAATACTACGAGCGCGTGCGCCGCGGCGACCATTTCGACTTGGTCTATCAACTCGAGGAAAACCATTGGAACGGCAAAACCGAAATGCAACTCAACGTTAAAGACATTCATTTCAGAGACTGAACATTCTGCGAGCTGCAGGCTTGTGCCGGTCTCTGTATTACCATTATAATCAAACGACATAAATGGCTGACGACAAGAAAATCATATTCTCTATGGTAGGGGTGGGCAAGTTAATACCCCCTTCGCGCCAGATCCTTAAAGACATTTACCTCTCTTTTTTCTACGGCGCAAAGATAGGCATCATCGGACTGAACGGAAGCGGAAAATCATCGCTGCTCAAGATTATTGCCGGTGTTGACAAGGACTATCAGGGCGAGGTGGTTTTCTCGCCGGGCTACAGCGTGGGTTATCTTGAACAGGAACCGAAACTCGACGATAGCAAAACGGTTAAGGAGGTGGTTCAGGAGGCTGTGAAGGATGTGGTGGACGCTTTGAGGGAATACGAGGAGGTGAACAACAAATTTGCCGACCCCGATGCCGACATAGAGAAACTCTGCGAGCGGCAGGGCGAACTGACCGAGTTGCTCGAACATTATGATGCTTGGAATCTCGATAGCCGCTTGGAACGAGCCATGGACGCGCTGCGTTGTCCTGACGAGGACACTCCAGTAAGTGCCCTTAGCGGCGGCGAGCGGCGTCGGGTTGCATTATGCCGCTTGTTGCTTCAGGAACCGGACATTCTTCTGCTCGATGAACCGACCAACCACCTTGATGCCGAATCGATTGACTGGCTTGAACAACATTTGCGCCAATATAAGGGCACGGTCATCGCCGTCACCCACGACCGCTATTTTCTCGACAACGTGGCTGGCTGGATTCTTGAACTCGACCGTGGCGAGGGTAT
>CAJONE010000023.1:0-23462 GCA_905235855.1 uncultured Bacteroidales bacterium | reverse complement strand
TCGTGGCTCGACCAGAAGACGCAGCGGCTCGCTTTGGAGGAAAAGCAGGAAAGCAGAAGACGCAAAACTCTTGAACGTGAACTGGAGTGGGTCCGTATGGCTCCTAAAGCACGACACGCCAAGGGCAAAGCGCGTTTGGCCGCATACGACCGAATGATGAACGAGGACGTCAAGGAGAAAGAGCAGTCGCTCGAGATATTTATTCCCAACGGCCCGCGTCTGGGCAATAAGGTGATAGAAGCCAACGGTGTGAGCAAGGCCTATGGCGACAAACTGCTCTACGAGAACCTCACATTCAGTCTGCCTCCCGCAGGGATTGTCGGGGTGATTGGTCCAAACGGTTGCGGCAAAACTACGCTGTTTCGTCTTATTATGGGACTCGAGCAACCCGATAGCGGCACTTTCGTTATTGGCGAGACTGTACGACTCGGTTATGTTGACCAGCAGCATACTTCGGTCGATCCCGAAAAAAGTGTATGGGAGGTCGTGAGTGAGGGCAATGAGCAGATTCAGGTTGGCGGGCGTCTCATCAACTCGCGTGCCTACATTAGCCGTTTCAACTTCTCTGGCAATGACCAAAGCAAAAAGGCGGGGGTGCTTTCGGGCGGCGAACGTAACCGTTTGCATCTTGCTCTGACCCTCAAAAGCGAAGCCAACGTGTTGCTGCTTGACGAACCAACCAACGATATAGATGTCAACACTATGCGGGCATTGGAGGAGGGCTTGGAACATTTCGCTGGTTGCGCCGTGGTCATATCTCACGACCGCTGGTTTCTTGACCGTATTTGCACTCACATCCTTGCTTTCGAGGGTGACTCGCAGGTATACTTTTTCGAAGGCTCGTACAGTGAGTATGAGGAAAACCGCCGCAAACGTCTCGGCGAAGAAACTCCACATCGCATACGCTACAAAAGGCTGCAGAAATAAGTATGCCGTTTGAACCACATTTTGAATAAAATAGGAAAATCAATAATACAAACAAAAATCCAACAACTATGAAAAGAATTACTTTTCTTGCAATTCTATCTCTTCTGGCTTGCTCGGTTTTTGCGCAGCGTCAGCCTCGTTGGGGCACATATAATCTTTATTCCAAGGTAAAGCACATAACAAGTGTGACAAAATACGAGGGGGCCAGCGACATGAACTATCAGGAAACGTTCGATTTCGACACATCGGGCAAACAAACCACCTACACACGAAAGGGTTTCGGCAAAGAGCAGCATATTTCATATCCGTTGCCGCTTGAAGCTGACAGCCTTGTGCGCACCAATTTCGACAAGGACAAGGATATTGTTGAGCGTTTGTGTTTCACCCCCAACCGCACGCTTGCTCATTCGACCCATTATGTGTATAGCGCTCCTCACAAACTTATAATGACTATCGACTATGAATACTCGGAGGATGGTGTAATTGTTGTACGCACACTGACCGAATACAACGAAGAGCGAAATCCGGTGTCGATCCACAAATACACTCCGGACGAGGTTCTTCTGCTCGAGGAACACTACTCCTACGACAAATACGACAACCTTGTAAAGAAAATACAGATTTTTTACGATGAGATAGCCAACACTCAAACCAAAATCGTTGAGCAGCGCAAATACAAATACGACCGCTACAGCAACTGGTATAGTCAGCAGTATATTCTTAATGGCACAAAACGCTACTCTATTACCAGGACGCTCGAATATTACAATCCCGCCAAATAACAGTCAATCTATCGGTTCGAACACGAGAGACATTTTTGCACAAGGTGTGCCGTTTTTGCTGATGGTGGCCTTGCACGATATTCTTGTATCGCGACTCTGTTCGTCAGTGTCGGTTTGATATCCGCATTGGATATCGAACAATACAGTTTGTGTTTTGTCTGGAATGATAGCGGAGAGAAACCTTACATTTTTCAGGTTGCAAATCATTAGCTTTCGCCCGTAGTGTTGCTCCATAAGTTCGCTCACGGCTTGAATAAGGCAAACCCCGGGGGTGACGGGATGTCCGGGGAAGTGTGCTTTGTAGATTGCATCTTTAGGATCGATTGCCACTAAGGCTTGAATGCCATGGTCGGTTGGTATTGTTTCTTTCAGTTCGAATGGAGTCATACGGCAGTCAGTAGTGTTAGGGAATGGTTTTTCTCATCATCGGCATTGTAGAGTAGTATCGCTTTAGGAGTAGAAAGTCGTGAGTGGGTTGACTCTTTGTCACATTCGGTTCCACCCGATGCATTGCATAATAACGAGTGGGGAATATACTGCTCGGCAAGGCAGCAGGCGGCCACATAGACTCCCAATGCAGATGCGGTGTAGCTCTCGCCGAAGAGATGTTTGTAGTGCAGCATAGGCACGTTGCCAAAAATATCGTTGTAGTGGTCACAATAGGCGTGTCGGCTGTTTTCGCTGCCGTTATACCCTGTCAGGACGCCAGACAGCAAGTCGGCACTCATCCCGTTGTGCGAAAGTAGCTTTCTTACCGCTATCGTAATGCTCTCCGGCGACGGATGGTAAAGCATTGCCATATCGGTAACACGGCACATCGCGCCTTCGCGTTTTTCGGTACCCAACACCAGTGAAGCCGAACACTCAGAAGCCATCGTACCAGGATTGCCGAGATACCCCGCCTTGCACAGCAGGTTGTAGAATGCAGGTGTGAGTTCGTCATGGCCGCCAACAAGGGCTGTGGCGCTTTTCAGCCCATTTTTTTTCGCCTCGCGCAGCTGCATAAGTGCATCGTTCAGCGCCGAGTCGAATGATATGGTCTTGTGTGCGTAGGTGGCGTTATAGCCGTGGCAGCCGAGCTGTATGGCCAGCAGCGAACTTATGGTGTTATGGGTCGACTGCATGAAGTGAGTCGGTTTCAAAAACTCTTCTCCCTCACGGCAGAGCGCATCGAGAAACAGTTCGGTGTTTTCTATGCATCCGAGGCCGGTTCCTGTCACAATGATGTCTGGCTTTTCAACTCCACTTTGGGTCAGCGTCTCTTTTGTGACGGCCAGTGCTCGCTTCAGTATCCGTCCCATACGTCGTGCCTCCATCGGTGCGATGTAGGGTTTGTAGTCCGGTTCAATCGAGCGCACATAAGGCTCCGTATGCTGCAAGGGTTTTGTCATCCATTTTCGCGAGAATGGCTTTTGAGCTGATATATGCTGGGCGGAGTATAAAAAGATGTCCCCCTTATTCGATGTTCGTTTTTCTGATTGCCCCAGTATGCTTTGGTTCTTGCAGCTGCTGATCAAAAGCGAGGAGTCGTTGCCTCCGAAACCGAATGAGTTGCATAGCACGTGCCGCAGCAGCACGCTGCTACGCAATTCTGTTACTGGCGCGATGCAGTCTGTTGTGCTGGAGAAATTAAGGTTTGGGGGGATAAATGAGTTTTCGATTGCCAGCATACATATTACCGCCTCTATCGAACCCGATGCACTTGTGGTATGTCCTGTAAACGGTTTGGTCGACGACATGGGTGGTATCGTCTCGCCAAATAGCCTGCGCATGGCTGCGCTTTCGCTGCTGTCGTTGTTGGGCGTGCCGGTTCCGTGTGCGTTTATGTAGTCTATGTCTGACGGCTTTAGTTTTGCCATCTGTAACGCTTCGCGCATAGCTCTGAATGCCCCCTCGCCGTCGGCGGACGAAGCTGTTTGGTGGTGGGCGTCGCAGGCATTGGCATATCCATCGAGAAAGGCTTGCGCTTTTGCTCCGCGTGCTATAGCGTGTCGTTCGCTCTCCAAAACAATGAAAGCTGCCCCCTCGCCAAGGTTGAGACCGGCACGGCTGTCGTCGAACGGACGGCATGGGGCCGTGTCCAATATGCGAAGTGCGTTAAATCCGTTCAGGTGAAATTTTGTGATGCATTCAGCTCCACCGGCGATTACAATGTCGGTTGTTCCGCTCTCGATTAGGCGTGCTCCGTAAATGATTGCATTGGCTGCCGACGAGCATGCAGTTGAAAGTGTGGTGACCGATGCAAACTTTCCGAAATGGTCGGCAATCATTTCCGTGCAGGCTCCACAGTCGTGGCTGCGGATATAGACGTCATATTGGCTACTTTCAGGAAAGTCGAGCCAATGCTGTTCGGTCATATCCATCCCGCCTACCGTTGTCCCCGAAACGAATGCCACATCACTGATTGATTCTTTGTCAAGACCTGTCGATGCCAGCGCTTCTCGCAGTGCCAGCATTCCCATTAGTGATGTGCGTGTGGTTGGTGTGCCGGCTGAAATCCCCAAAGCTTGCTCCAGTTCGCTGTTGCTCATGGGTATCTCGCCAACAGGAAACTCGCTGTGTGCGGTTTTCAAATATCGTACTTTCGATATGCCCGACCGCGAAGCCATCAGCGACTGCAGTGTGGCCGCTTTGCCGACTCCAATTGATGATATAATTCCACTGCCTGTAATCCAGAGACGCATTGAATCTTTTTTTTCAGACTCTTCGGACTGTCTGGTTAATCCTACCGTCCGCGTTTGTCCGGTTTTTGCTTTCGGTGTGCTACTTTGTTCTGTTCTTTGATATGTAGTCAGCCATCGAGGCTACTGATTTGAAGATGTCCTTACCCTCGTTGGGGTCTTTGATTTTGATGCCATAGGTTTTCTCCAAAAGTACGATAAGTTCCAATGCATCGATCGAGTCGAGGCCAAGTCCGTCTCCAAACAGTGGTGCGTTTGTGTCAATATCCTCGGGATTGACTTCCTCAAGGTTCAGAACATCGACAATCTCGTTCTTCAGTTTTAAAATCAGGTCTTCCATTGTGTTAGTGTTTGTTGTGTTATGTTTTATTTCGTTGTAAATGGGTGAATGGGGCTTGTCATTCCGCTATAAAGTCGCGCAGCCGCTGTATCTCGTTCGACAGTTCGGCTACGTTTTTAACCGCATCGCGCTCCACGA
Organism: uncultured Bacteroidales bacterium; assembly: GCA_905235855.1. Lineage (GTDB taxonomy): Bacteria > Bacteroidota > Bacteroidia > Bacteroidales > P3 > Colimorpha. Next base: position 18,594 of record CAJONE010000023.1, on the reverse strand, counting down.
TAAACATCAGTACGTCAAAGTCTGTTTCGCTGTAGCAGTCGACCCATCCTGTCAATAGCGTCTCGGTCGTTTGGTCTGCAAATGTGGTCTCAATGGCGTTGGCTATGGTGTCGCAGTCGAACTCTGGCAGTACTATGAAATTGGTTTCGCCGTAGCAGTGGTTTCGTATTGCTATTTCGCCGGTTAGTACGTTGGGTAGCGTGTATACGAACAACGACGGACTTGGATATGCGGTTTCGGGGTCGTCGATGGTGGATTGGTATTTGCGGTCGTCGGCGAGCGAGCTAGCTGCGTTGAATAGCACTATCGCGCGCGTTTCGCCCCATTGTTCGTCCCGCCGACCTTCTGCGGTCAGCAGTAGTTCCGATGCCACGAATCCGACTCGGCAGAGCGGATCCATCTTGTGGAACTTCGGATAGTCTCCAACATATGTCTTGTATACTTGGTCGAGAATTGTTTCGGCTTTGTCCGACAGCACAGTCCGCCTGCCGTCGACGGTAACCTGACAGGTTGGCTGCGCGCCAGATATGGTTTTAGGCGATGTGTTTGTGTGACAGCCGTTTCGGTATCGTTTTGTGGACTCTGTCGAATTAATCCTCACGAAGTGCTTTATCAGGTTCATTGGAGACCTCCTTTCCTGAATGCAGCTGCTGCATTGCAACCGCCAAAACCTGATATTAACTTTATGAAAGATTGTTGGTCGGTGGCACGGTTTTCTGAACTCACCGAGACAGGACGGCTTACTCCAAGGTTTTCGAAACCGCGCGTTCCGAGAACTGTGTGGTCTTCGACGGCATACATTGATAGTAGAGTCTCCAGCACACCCGCTGCACCCATAGTATGACCGTAGTGGCCCTTAAGACTCCCTACGGGTGTGTCAATCAGCCCAGCTCTGTCGATGGCGATAGATTCCATTTCGTCGTTATAGGCTGTTGCCGTGCCGTGGGTGCTGATAAAGGCCAGCTCCGACGGTTTTACGTGATGCAGCACCGATTGTAGTGCGAGGTATGAGCCTTCGCCCGTGCGCGATGGACCAGATATGTGGTTGGCATCGTTGCGCACGGCTCCGCACAGCATCTGCCATCGGTCGCCGACGGTTTCGGTTCGTCCATATATGACAGTTGCAACGGCCTCGCCAAGGTTTAACCCTTTCCTGTCACGGTCGAACGGGCGGCAGGCCTCTTGCGATACTGCCCGGAGTGACTGGAAACCTGTGACGATGAAGGGTGTTTGCACGTCGGCACCCACGACCACTGCATAGTCGCACAAACCATGCTCCAGATGGCGCATGGCTGCAATCTGGGCACACACACCGGATATGCACGCGTTCGACACCACCAAAGGTGTTCGGTAATTCGAAAAATATGAGGCTATCTTTCGGGCGGCTATGCCGGGCAACAAACTCTCTTGAATCCGACTTCCCGCAGCGGACGTTTCAGCCAAAAGGCTTACGTTAGCCTTTGTGGTCGACACGATAAAAATCACTTTGCTTGACGTCGCGTCTATGTCACACTGTTTTAATGCTGCCTCAACGGATTGTATGCACATCTTCTCGAACTTTGTATAGTTGCCTTCTACAGTCAGAGTGCTCTCATCGATAAGCGAAGCAAAGAATGGTATAGGTATTCCCTTGATGCCTTCGTGGAGACGCAACGCTGAATGCCCTGCTTTCACTGCCTCGTAATTTGCGGCAGTTGTGTCTCCCAGTGGCGATATTATATTGTCAGCCAGTTTTACAACCATGATGCAATCGTTCGCTATTCTGTTTTTTTGTCGGTCAGTGCAATTTTCATCTTGCCGGTGACTATCACTTTCTCGCCAAGCCTTATTTCGGCTCTCACGAGTGTCAGGTTGAAAACTTCTTCCTCCAACCATATTGTTGTCCGTATCGTTTCGCCTGCTTTCGGTTTGGCTTTTATTGTCATGTCGCTTACTGCACCTATGACCCCAATCTTCACTTCTTCCCCTTTTTTCAGTGTTAAATATCCCACCCTTGCGGCGCATGTTTGGGCGATGTTCTCTACCATTCCAGCTTCCGAAAAAAATCCACGCCCATCACAGAAAACGTTGTCTTTCTTTATCTCGAAAAACGTTTCGGCACTTTTCTCGTCACAGTGTTTTACTCTGTCTATCATCACAAACGGTCGACGTTGCGGCAGTATGTCACCCAGTTTTGCCATGCTCTCAAACGGTTCGGTATAGGTTAACTCCACTGTGTTTTTTTTTGTTGGAGATTCTTTGCTGAAAGAGTGTTGCCAGAAATCAAAGTAGTTGAACCACTGGTACGGGTATCGGTTAACCATTTCCTCCAGCACCTCAACATAGCGTTTTGCCAGTCCGTGCATGCGTTTGCGTACATTGCCATCGCCGTCATACTCAATTGGACGCACGTACAGGTGGTACATTTTCGCACTCTCTTTCATGCAGAACATTGCATAAACCGGCACGTTCTTTTGTGCCGCAAATGCAAACGGCCCTACCGGAAAATTGGCATCCTCGCCCATAAAGCGACAGGATATGTGTTTCATCGAACCGAAAAGTCTGTCGGCATGCATGCTGACGACTTCGCCCTTGTCGATCGCGGCATTCATTTGAAACACGTGAGACATCCCGTCGCCCACCAGAATCAGCTCGATGTTGTGTTTTTCCATTATCTGCCGCCGGCTTTTCATTATCGCTTCGCTCTCGCCGGCATATACCAGCGCGTTCATTCGCTTTTTGCTTGCGTCAAACGTACACCCCGTAAGCTCATAATTGCCCACATGCGAACTCAGCATTATGAATCCCTCGTCTTGCTCCGAATGGCTTGTTATTAGTTCATGGCCATCCTCTATAAATGAAAACTTAACACCGGCATATACTGCAAATCGGTCAATCACGATTTGCCCGAATACATAGTGGTTGCGATAGATATGCCATATTGTTCGACAACCGTTGCTGCCACGGTGTTTGAAGTAGTCTCGCATAGCCCTGTATCCCTTGCGGTTAAACAACATGTAGAAAGGCACTGTTATGGCCACGATTATGTAGAAAAACCGCACATCCACAACCCGGAGCATTGCTATCAGTGTGCGATGCATCCATGTCGTACCGTCTGTTCGGCCTGACCATTGTTTCTGTTTCTGTTTCTCTGCGGCCATATTTTATCTGCCTTCACGGGTATGTCGCGATGACTTAAAGTGTTGTTGTTTTGAACGTTTATGCGGTTAGACGTTTCGCAATGAAGTTGCAGAAATCAGCATAGGTTTTTGTTTGTTTCATCTCGTCGGGTCTTATGCGGAATCCGAATTTCTCCTCCACCATAATGGCTATATCAACATAATCAAGGCTGTCGATGCCTATGTCTTCTTTCAGTCGTGCGTCTGGTTTGATAGTCGCTTCGTTCATTTCAAGTTCTTCAACCAAAAACCGTTTCACGGTGTTGTCTATCTCTTGTATATTCATTTGCTGTGTGTGATGATTGAACGTGTTGTGTTGGGTGGGCAATTGTGAGTCTATTGCTTTGAGCATACCATAATACTGTGTCCGTAGCCGAGGTTGTCAACAATGCGCTCGACTTTCAGGCCTGCTTTGTTTGCGACTCGTGCCATGTCGTCGGAGTGGTACATTTTGCTGGTTCCGTTGGCAATGGCGGTGAAATATAGACTTGTCATTGTGAGGCAGAATGCGGCAAGTTCGTATTTCTGCCGGTCCCAGAAGGTCTCCATTATGCAGATGCGTGTGTTGGAATCCATCACGGCGGCTGCTCTGCTCAGAATGCTTTCTGCCTCCTCCTCGCCGAAACAGTCGAGAAATTGGCTCATCCAGATAATGTCGTAGTGTTTGTCTGTCGGGAATGGCGCGTTCTTGTCCAGCAGATTGATGCCGTAGCCTGATATGCGGTCGTGGCCTGGTTTGTCCTTGACAAACTCCTCCATCAGACGAATCTGCTGCGGTAGGTCCATAATTGTCACATGCACGTGGGAGTCGTGTCCTACGCATTGTAGCGCCCACCGCCCTGTGTTGCCACCTACATCCAAAAGATTGTCCACTTTCTGTGAGAACACCGTCTCTAATGCCTGCTGAAACGAATTGTCCGAATAAAAATGGTCGAACCCGAACCAGCTTTGCTGAACCTGTGGTGGCAGGCTTGAAAGCCCTTCATACACTGTGTGCCAGCTGCCGAAATGCTCCAATCCTACAGGGCGTCCCTCGTCGAGCGACTCTTCCAGACGAAACCACCCTTCATAGTTCACGTCGTGGTTGAATGACATGTTGACCCGTGTGAGTTCGTCGGTTAGCAGGCACCACCCGGTCTTGGTTAGCACGAAATGTTCCTTGTCTGGCGCAAGTGCCACCGTACCGATGCATAGTGATGCCTCAACCAGAACTTTTATGGCGTATGGACTCTTGCCCGTACGTTCTGTTATTTCGGCCAACGTCAGTCCGTGGTTTTCGTTGCGGAGCATCTCCAAGATGCCCCATTTTATCATTATTCTGGATGCTTGGAACACAGCCGGTCCAAAAGCTATCCACTCGGCCTTGCGTTGGGCTTCGCGTGCGCTAAGCTTGTCGGCGGTATAGGCTTTTTCAAGTTCGGACGACAGATTCATTCGGGATGATGGTTGAATTATAAATGCATTGTGTTGTAATGGCGGAATGTGGCACTCTGTAAAGGCTGGTTCCGCTTATTTTTTCATTTTGGCCAACGTCTCTCCAACTTCCTTGTAGCATTTCGTGAATCGGTCGTTGGGTGCAAAGTCACCGTCTCCGTTGGCACCGTCGATCTCTATGGTGCACACGCTCTCGCCAGTGGCGATATCTGTTACTTCAATTGTCCCCCAGCAGAGGGCGTAAAACTGGCCCCACATACCTGTAAAGCTCTGACGCCAGTCCATATTATTTATTTTAACAATAATACGGTATTTTGCACCATCTTCGTTCTCCGTGGCCTTTGCACCTTTGCTCTTGTTGTTGAATCCGTTGATAAAACCGTTTATCGAATTCTTTGCACGGGCTTCGTAGTCCTCACCGCACCAGGTTTTGAAATCTTGGTCGTTATCCCATTTGGCGGACGAGAAATCGAACATCACCGATACGCTTGCGTTTTCCTTGGCCCATGCCATTGAGCCGCTTTTTACTTTAAGGTCGCTTTTTGCGAATGAGGTCATCGCCAAAACAATGGCAGCTGCTAAAAGAATAATTTTTTTCATAATAACATTGTTTTTGTGGTTTATTCGGTTGTGTGGGTATAATTACAGGTTTGAACTTTTCTTTAGGACATTGCGGCTTGCCCGTTACTTTTGTCATGAATTTGATGTCAGAATACGGTGTGTCTTAAATTACTCCACCGTTTATCGAAATCACTTGTCCAGTGATGTATGCTGCCTCTTTCGAGACCAGAAACGATATTAGCGCTGCCACCTCTTCTGGTTTGCCGATACGTCCAAGTGGGACAAGTTTCTTGATTGCCTCCTGATCCAGTTCGGCGGTCATGTCGCTGGCTATGAACCCAGGTGCCACCACGTTCACTGTCACCTTGCGCGGTGCGACCTCTTGGGCCAGAGCTTTGCTTGCACCAATAAGCCCTGCTTTTGCTGCCGAATAGTTGCACTGGCCAGGCATCCCCTTCAAACCCGATACCGACGAAATGTTCACTATCCGTCCGTTGCGATGGGTCATCATGTTTTTTACGATTCGTCGCGTCAGGAAGTAAAATCCGCCTAATGTTGTGTCCACGACACTCTGCCATTGGTCGTCCTGCATAAATACCAACAGGCTGTCCTGACGGATACCTGCATTGTTGACCAAAACTGAAATGTAGTCGTCAGGATGTACGCTTTCCCATGCTTCGAGTGCTGCATCCACCATGGTCTTGTTCGACACGTCGAACTTTACTGCCTCGGCCTTTCCGCCCGCTGCCATGATGCTGTCAACGACTTCCTGTGCGGCTTTTTCGTTGCCGCGATAGTTCACAATGACAGGGTATCCGTCCTTGGCCAGGCGCTCGGCGGTCGCCCGTCCTAGTCCCCTCGATGCGCCGGTTACCATTGCATACTCCATAGTGTATACTCTATAGGTTAAACAGAAAACGATGAACTTCTTAAATATTTTTCCACTTCGCCTATCTCTTCATAGAACGGGGTATCTTCGACAAAGGCAGGTATTATGCCGCGCACGATGTTGTAGTGTTTGCGTGTGGCCGCACACAGTTTGTCGGCTTTTTTCAGGCAGTCGGTCGCCTGTGCAAGGGCTATAAAGTGGATTGCCATAACCTGATAGCAGTTGTCAATCACCTGACGGCACAGTAGCGCCGTGTTGGTTCCCATGCTCACTATATCTTGGTTGTCGTTGTTGTTGGGTATGCTGTGGACGTAGTTTGGCATCGCCAGCGTTTGGCATTCGGCTGTCGTGCTTGTAGCAGTGAAACCGCACGCCTGCATGCCGTAGTTCAACCCAAGTACTCCCATATTCAGAAACGGCGGCAGTATGCCGTTGATTCGGTCGTGGAACAGGTAGTTCAGTTGGCGCTCGGCTGTCATTGCCATTCGTACTACTGCAATCTTCACCTTGTCCTCCTCCAGCGAGATGTAGTCGCCGTGGAAGTTGCCCCCGTGATAAACATTCCTTGTGTCGGGGTCTACAATCGGGTTGTCGCTGGCCGACTGCAACTCTTCATTCAGCACCCGTTCGGTGTTTTGCAGTGTTTCCAATATCGGTCCCATTATCTGCGGCGTGCAACGTAGCGAATAGTAGGGCTGCACTTTGTGGCCAAAAGTGACATCGCCTGTATGTCCGTCGTTATACAGTTCGTGCTCACGGTTTAGCAGGCACTGGCTGTCTGCCGATATCTCACGCATCCTCCGTGCTATTTCGGCTTGTCCTGCGTGGCGGCGGCACTCGTTCAGGGGGGCGGCCATTAGGTCGTTGTAGCTCGATGCAATCTCGTTCATCCACACACTTGTCAGTACCGACATGTCGAGCAGTCGTTTGGCATAATGTTGGTTGACGCATGATATGCCCGTCATGACCGATGTGCCGTTGGTGATCGATAGGCCTTCGCGGATATGCATGATGATAGGCTTCAAGCCAAGTTTCTGCATCACGGCTGCGGTCTCTTGCCATTCGCCGTGGTAGTGTACCTTGCCCTCGCCAATCAGTGTCAGTGCAATGTGCGCCAGCTGCACTAAATCGCCGCTGGCACCAACGCTTCCATGGCGTGGGATAAAGGGACAGATTCCCTCGTTGATGAATGCTACAAGCAGTTCGGCTACTTCACGGTGTACGCCTGACCGACATTGCATTATCGAACCCAATCGAGCCATCATTGCCGCTCGGACGCTCATATCGTCTAACGGCTCACCCGCCCCAGTCGAGTGACTGCGAATTATGTTGTACTGTAACTCTGACAGAAATCGGTTGTCCACACGCCATTGGGCCATTGGGCCAAACCCCGTGTTGATACCGTAAATCACCTTGTTGGCAGCAAATTCTTTAAGGAATTCATAGCATGCATCCACTCTCACCATCACTTTTGGGTCTATCTCGATTTTCTCTTTGTCAAAGAGAACCTTCTCAACTATTGGAAGCGTGAAATTTATGACTTTCATTATTGTTTGTTTGAAACACTCGTTTGCACATCCGACATAGATGTGTAAAAATAAACACATTACAATGCGGTTTTTCGCGCTGTAATGTGGCAAAGGTACTTATTTTTTTACAATTAGGCAATATGTCTTAACATTGAAACATATTCAATAAAAAATAACAACCAGTAAGGTAACGGTTTGTGAAATTTGCGAAAACCGAAATCCGGACATCCTTTTTGGTCAGGAATAGATTATCACGTCTGTCGGCTACCTTTCTTCCATCCAGAAAACCGTGTAAAAAAATCCCGCACGCTGACTTGGTTTTGTTTTTCGTTGGCATTGCGGGACTTTTGTAGGTGCCGGGTTTGATTGGCTCAATATCTTACCGCAGCAGGGTGACCGTACCGGTTTTGTAGTGCCAGCGGCTTGGTTCGAACAAAGAGTGGTATTTCACTACCCAAGTGTAGGCTCCCATCGGGCAGCGCTCGCCGTTGTGGTGACCGTCCCACTGCCCTTCAAAGCCTACCCACGAGGCAACAAGCGCTCCCATTCGGTTGTAGATATATACCTGTGCATCGTCGAGTACATTGTGGCCCTTAAAGTAGAAGTAGGCATTGTCGTCGCGATCGGGTGTGAATGCGTTCGACGAGATCCAGATAAGCGTTTTGTCCATCGGTATTGTGACATATGCGGTGTCAGGGCAGTTGAACTGGCTTGTCGCTATCATCATTACCTCAAGTGAGTCTTTATCAATAGGATATGTGAATGTCGCCATTGACAAGTTGCTTGTCTCCCCGTTGAAGTACCATGTGCGTCCGAAACTGCCTTGCGAGACATCGTAGAGCGTTACTTCGTTGTTGTCGTAGGTGACATACGATGGTATAACGTTGATTTGCGCATCGGGTATGCGGTCGTTCAATATCTGAAGCGACACAACGCTGTCGCAGCCTGTCTGTGCTGGGAATATCCATGTTGGACGTGGGGTGGGCGCTTCGATGTAGGTGTTGCCGTCAACCCAGGTGTATTCTTCCTCAGGGCATTTGTTGACCACAGTGACACTCGTTGGCAAGGGATTTGTTATTACTACAAGACTGGTGTCCCAATGGCATCCATAGTCATCGATAAGGTTGAAATAAAGGTTGAATCTGCCGCCAGTGTCAATGGTGGTTACATTTGCGGCAAAGTCCTCTCCGCCAAGGTTTTCGACATGTAGACCGTGATATACGCCTCGGCTCCAGTGCCCTTCGAGCGAATCGACAGACCAGTAGGCTGTGTCAATAGGAACGTTATACTTGCAGTTGTAGTTGTCGAGTTGTTCGTTGCACAGATCCATCGACCAGCCGAAAATCCAGCCGTTGTCAACTCCAAGCCAGTCGCAGAGCTCTACTTCCCATTCTCCATTCATCGGACATCCGATAAGGCTTGCAAAACTTTGGCCCGGCAGGTAGTAGTCGGTTTTGTTGGCGTGGTCGCTCGGACGTTTGGTTTTGAAGGTTTTTGTTCCAGCCGATGTACCTGCTGACACATACGGTCTTGGTATTGTCTCGAAGGTGTGGGTCACGTTGATTTGGTAGGCATCGTCGGTAGCGGCGATGTAGTGGCTCTCCATGTTTGTGGTAGTGTTGGCAGGGTAGCCGTCGACGAGGGTGTAGTTGCTATTGCGGCTAAAACAGTAATCCAACCCCACTCCATACATATTGTAGACCGAGTCGCAATAGCCTTCATCGCCGGTAGTGCCGAGTTCGTCATAGTCATCATGATCATTGCCACCGTAGGGGTATCCGGTGAATATGCCACCACCGCCATAAGCTCCAGAAGGAACTCCTGTCTCGGAATTTTTGTATTTCAATATCGATTGTGCGCCTGTGGGACATTTTATTGCCAGTTGATAGTCGCCCATATACGAATGTTCAAAATTAACGCAGACCGAACAGATGTCCTCGGCACTATTGATAACCATATCGTTTGAAAATTGATTGAAAACAACCGTTGACGAATAGCACGAAACGTCACAGTGGTATAGTCCGTCAGGGACGAATTGTTTGGATGTGTTGTTTCTGGATTGGGTATTCTCGATTTCAATATGGTCATACGACACAGCCGAACCCTCTTCGGTGCTTACACTTACAAAAATAGAGTCGTTGGCACAGATTATAGGCAGACTGCCTATGGTTTTGATTGGATTCGGAGCTATGCGTATATACATGGTCGCTTCGTTTATTGAGGCGCATCCCATTTCGTCGAGGAGCGCCAGCCGGACATAGTAGCACGAGGCCGAGTCGTAGCAGATGGGGCTTGTTCTGACCATGTTAAGCCCCGACAGTGTGTCAGTACCAAAGTTCCATCGGAAAGTGGTGGTGGCGTCGCTCGGATTGTAGAGTCCGTGGTCGTGGCCGTACTGTCCATGCGCGTGTAGCTGCACACATTCCCCATCGCATATATTGGCACTCTTAAATCGTCCGACATTGAAGGTGGTCTCGGCAACACCGTTTATCACTCGGACAATGGTGTCGTACTCGATGTTATCCTTTAACTGCCCCATACCGACAACTACGCCGTTTCTGACGATGTCATAAGAGTCTTCTATTACGGGTATGGACGATTCGCAAGGGTAGGCACAACTGAAAGTCAAGCTGAAACCGTTTCCGGTATTGTTGTCGGAGTTCGAGTGGAAAAGCACGGTCAATGTGTTGGAAGAGTTGGCGGTTGAAGCAAAAAACTGGTGGCCTTCGTATTCGGAGGAATTGGCGTTGTTTATTGCTGCCAGACGGCTGGATGGAAATGTTGACGGCCCGTCGTACAGATAGAGCGTGTCGCCGGGGTCGATATCGATAGAATTGATTCGGACAGACATACGATACGGATCATTGCAAGAACCCACAACACTATAGCTGCAATTTTGGTTGGGAGAGTATCTGCCGTTTGTACCTTGTCCGTCGGCCACGAGCAGCAGTGATCCGTTGGTTAGCGTATCCGAGCCTCCGCATAAAGAGCTTATAAGTGGCGTGGGAACCACCTCTTGCGAATAAGCGGTCACTACCGTGAAAAGTGTTGTCAGCAGTACAGCGGTAAGTTTCTTTATCATGGTGATTGGTGTCTTTTGCGTTCTTGATATGGATAACTGTTGTGGTCAGTCAGTTGGTATGTCTTTGTTTACGTTTTTGCTGCCTACAAGGGCGTAGAAAAGGATGTAGAGTAGCATGGCAATCACAAGCCAGTAACTTGTCATGTACGATGTAGCGTGTGCAATCTGGTCTTGAATGAAAGGCATTACGCCGCCGCCCACAACCATCATCATAAAAATTCCGGATGCCTGCTCGGTGTATTTGCCAAGTCCTTCGACCGAAAGGTTGAATATGCCGCCCCACATAAGCGAAGTGCAGAGGCCACAAAGCACAAGGAAAAGGGCGCTGACAGGCACGCTGAACAACTTGAAACCGTCAGCCACACTGTAGCCCGGCATCGACATGCGGATGCTTGACGGAAGGATTATCGCAATAACTACAAACACTATGGCTATTGTTGCCACAAAAGTTAACTGCGTGCGTGTCGAAACCTTGGAACTTATGGCGGTGCTGGCCGCTCGTCCCACCATCATCAGCAACCAATACACCGCAGCTATCGCACCTCCGATGGCGGCACCTGTACCTTTACCGTCGATATCCGTAAGGTAGAAGTTAAGTTCTGCTGGTATTCCAACTTCAATGCCAACATAGAAGAAAATTGCCACAACTCCTAACACAAGATGTCGGAAACTCCATGCACTGTACTTGTCCTTTTTTTCGTTATTTGCACGGTTGAGATTCGGTTCTGGAATGCTCACACAAAGTATGATGACAAAAGCCACCGCAAACACACCCATTGCGATGAATAGCAACGGCGAAACGTCACTCATGGCGGTGCTGTCTGTCACCTGACCAATCATTGCGCCTACAAGCAGGGGGGTGAGCGTACCTGTTAGAGAATTTAGCGTACCACCTGTCTGGATAAGCTGGTTGCCACGGTTGCCACCGCCACCCAGTGTGTTCAGCATCGGGTTAACCACAGTGTTAAGCATACACACACAGAATCCGCAGATGAATGCGCCCAGCAGATAAATCAGGAAATTCAGCATTACGGGCTCGCCCTTCACCGAAAATGTTGCCGTTTCCGCTCCTACAAGGCTGGACAGATACTGCACAATCATGCCGATGAATCCGACAGCGAGTGCAACAAGTGCAGTACGTTTGTAGCCAATCCTGGAAAGCATTTTACCGGCGGGTATGCCCATAATCAGGTAGGCAAGGAAGTTCATTAGATTGCCAAGCATTCCTGCCCACTCGTAGTGGTTTTTCCAGATATTGCCAAATGGGGCGGCCATATTTGTCACAAACGAAATCATGGCAAATATGAAAATCATCACAACTATCGGAACTATAAAGGTTTGTTTTTTCTCCATTGTATGCGGCCTGTTTTTTTATCAACTTGCAAATGTACGAATAATTTCTTGATTTTTACGAATTTTGGCGTTTTTCGTAACAAAAGAATTATTAAAAAAACAAAAAGAGCCGAAACATTTGTTGTTTCAGCCCTTTTCTTGTAGGCTCCAATTAGTGTTGTATGTGTTATCCTTTTAATGCTTCCGACCCGCTCACTATTTCTATAATCTCGTTGGTGATGGCGGCTTGACGTGCTTTGTTGTAGCTTAGTTTCAGTTCTTTTAGCAGCTCGGTCGCGTTGTCAGTGGCTTTTTGCATGGCATTCATGCGAGCTCCGTGTTCGGCTGCAAGAGAGTCGAGCACTACGCGGTAGAAATGCGACCGAAGGGTGAGCGGAACCATTTCGCGCAGAATTTCGACTTTGCCTGGTTCATAGATATAGTCGTTGCGTTTTGTCGATGTTCCAACGGCTTTCTTTGGCTCAACTGGCAGGAACTGTTCGGTGGAGAGGATTTGCACCAGTGAATTCTTAAACTGGTTGTAGATTAGTTCGACGCGGTCGTATTTTTTGTCGCAGAACGATTGCATCACACTGTCGGCAAGGTTTGCAATTGAGTCGAACGACGGTTTGTCGAGCAATTCATCGTGAGTGGCAACAACGTTATATGCGCGCTTGCCGAAAAACTCAGAAGCTCGTTTGCCAATGGTAATCAAATCCAGCGTTGATGTTTTTGCTTCGTCAGTATAGTGTTTTGCACGTGCAGTGGCTTCCTTGATTACATTGGAGTTGAATGCACCGCAAAGGCCTTTGTTCGAGGTGACGACAATAAGCAGAACGTTTTCCACCTTTCGGTTTTCGTGGTATGGTGTGACAATTCCGTCCTCTGTGTAGATGTCGTTCATTATCTCATTGAGTTGTGCTGAGTATGGTCGCATGCCGAGAATGGCATTCTGCGCACGGCGAAACTTGGCCGCCGAGACCATCTTCATGGCTGAGGTAATTTGCTGGGTCGAACTTACAGAGCCTATTCGAGTGCGGACTTCCTTTAAATTGGCCATTGACTGTTGTTTTGTGTTCTTTTGGTGGAAAACCGGATGTCCGGATTTTCAGACATCCGGTTGGATGTTGTCGTAATTATTTTGTGTATTTGCCAGCAAAGTCGAGAGCCACTTTCTTCAAGGTCTCCAAATCCTCGTCAAGCAGTTTGCCTTTCTTGAGATTATCGAGCACAGAGGCGTGGTTCTGTCGCAGGTAGAAGAGGTATTCGCTCTCGAAATCGCGCACTTTTTCGACTGGCACTTTCTGTAGGAGTCCTTTGGTTCCGCAGAAAATAATGGCAACCTGATCCTCGACTGGCATAGGCGAATACTGCGGCTGCTTAAGGATTTCGACGTTGCGGGCACCCTTGTCGAGCACGGCCTTGGTGGCGGCATCGAGGTCGGAGCCGAACTTCGAGAAAGCTTCGAGTTCGCGATATTGAGCCTGATCGAGCTTCAGTGTGCCGGCGATTTTCTTCATGGACTTAATCTGGGCCTTTCCACCCACACGAGACACCGAGATACCCACATTGATGGCGGGCCGCACACCTGAATTGAATAGGTTCGTTTCGAGGAATATCTGACCGTCAGTGATTGAAATCACGTTGGTGGGGATATAGGCTGACACGTCGCCTGCTTGTGTCTCGATGATAGGCAGTGCGGTCAATGAGCCACCACCTTTCACCTTGCCTTTTAGCGATTCTGGCAGGTCGTTCATCTGAGCCGCGATGTCGTCGTTTTGTATGATGCGCGCTGCGCGTTCGAGAAGACGGCTGTGCAGGTAGAACACATCGCCAGGGTATGCTTCACGTCCCGGCGGGCGACGGAGAAGTAACGAGACTTCACGGTATGCAACGGCTTGCTTGGAGAGATCGTCGTAGATGACAAGTGCGTTTCGTCCGGTGTCGCGGAAATACTCGCCGATGGCGGCACCTGCAAAGGGGGCGTAAAACTGCATTGCAGCGGGGTCGGATGCGGTGGCGGCCACCACAATGGTATAGGCCATTGCACCTTTTTCTTCAAGGTTTTTAACCATATTGGCTATAGTGGAACCTTTCTGTCCACAGGCCACATATATGCAATAGACCGGATCGCCGGCATCGTAGAAATTCTTTTGGTTGATGATTGTGTCAATGGCTATGGCAGTCTTTCCGGTCTGGCGGTCGCCTATGATGAGTTCGCGCTGTCCCCGTCCGATTGGAATCATAGAGTCGATAGCTTTGATACCGGTTTGCAAAGGTTGCTCGACGGGTTGGCGATAGATAACGCCGGGAGCCTTGCGCTCAAGTGGCATATCGAAAAGTTCGCCCTCGATGGGGCCTTTTCCGTCAATTGGTTCGCCAATGGTGTTGATAACGCGTCCCACAAGGTTTTCGCCTACCTTTACTGAAGCAATGCGTTTGGTGCGTTTCACCGTGTCGCCCTCGTTGATGCTGTTTGATTCGGCAAGCATAACGATACCGACATTGTCCTCTTCGAGGTTTTGGACAATTCCCTGTTCGCCGGACTCGAATTCGACAAGTTCGCCCGACTGTGCGTTGTTAAGGCCATATACACGTGCGATGCCGTCGCCCACGGTGAGCACTGTGCCGACCTCCTCCAATGCCACATCGAGATTGACATCAGCCAGCTGTTTTTTCAGAATTGCCGATACCTCGGCAGGTTTGATTTCTGACATAGGTTGTATTGTTTAGTAATTTTAATTGTCAAAGTTTGCTCTCGTAGTAATTCTTGTTGAACTCGCGGCGCAGCTTTGCAATGCGGCTGCTTACCCGTCCGTCGAACATCGTGTTGTTGAATTCCACCATCAGGCCCCCGATAATGCTTTTGTCGACCTTGGTCAGGAGCTCAACGCTCTTGCCTGTGTGTTTGCCCACAAGTTGTGAAACGTCCTGTTTCACGCTCTCATCCACTTCAAAGGCGGTGGTGAGTTTCGAAAGTATGATGTTTTTACTTTCGCGATACAGGTCAAGGTATGCTTCGGCAATGCCTCGCAGGTTGACTGTGCGGTTCTTGCGCACTACGAATTTCAGGAAGGTGAGAGATTCTTTGCAGACTTTGTCGGCAAAGAGTTCGGTGATGATAGCACTTTTCTTGGCCTCCAAGATTGTGGGGTTGTTGAATACCGCGTTGAGGACGCGGTTTTCGTTGCAGACGCGACTCACAAGTCGCATATCTTCCGCCACCTCATCGCGATGGCCGGTCTCGCCCGCCAGCACAAAAAGAGCCTTGGAGTAATTTGTATTAATTCTGTAGCTTTCCATTAAGAGTAAATGTGTTGGATGTGTGGTATATCAGAATTGCTTGCAAATGGAGAAATCCCATTTTGTCATGTATTCTGGATGCCAGTTCCTACAGTTCGGCCTTTTCCAGTTCGGTGTTAACGAGTTGCTTGGCAGCTTCGGTGTAGACCAGTTCGGATTTGATGATTTTTTCGGCAATGTCGATGGATAGAGTTGCAATCTGATTTTTGAGGTCGTGCATGGCACGGAGTTTTTCGTTGTTGATACTTTCGATGGCTTCTTCGCGCATGCGGACAATTTCCTCGCTTGCTTTTCTGCGTGCATCCTCTATAATCTGTTCGCTGGTCATACGTGCGTTGTGCAGTATTTCGTCACGTTCTTGTTTGGCCAAACGAAGTTCTTCTTCCTTGCCGCTTTTTATCAGTTTCATTTCCTCGCGTGCTTTCTCGGCTGCGTTGAGTGAATCGGCTATGGCGTTTTCGCGGTTTTTCAGTGCCTTAATCATCACAGGCCAGGCCCATTTGCCAAGGATAAAAACCAGAATGCCAAACGACACAAGCATCCAGAATATCACACCTATGCCTGGACTAATCAGAGGGTTGTTCATATAATTTGTGTATTAGATTTCGAAAAAAGGGAGCGGCTTTCTGGGCCAATCGCTTTGTCGGCCGCTCCATCGGTTAATAGTTCTTCTTGCTTAATCCTGCTATTTGAGGGAAACGAGCAAGCAGATAACCACTGCGAAGAATGCCACACCTTCGACAAGAGCGGCGGCAATGATCATCGTTGAACGGATGGTGCCGGCGGCTTCGGGCTGGCGGGCTATGCCCTCCATAGCGCCCTGGCCGATTTTACCAATACCGATACCTGCGCCTACAGCGGCGAGGCCTGCGCCGATACCTGCGCCGAGGTATCCGACTGCGATGTCCAATAAAGCTAATAAAAGTGACATAATACTTTTTATTAAGTTAATAAAACGTTATTTCATGCTTTTGGAGTGGCAAAGTTAATGAAATTAATTCATTAATTGAGTAATTAATGAACAAATTTTTTCTTGAAAAGAACAGATTTGGCACTATCTCAAGTGGTTAAATGCTTGAAAACCGTGTATTTCGCATATAAATGAAAATTTAGTCTTTTCCCAATACGCTAAAGTTTTCGGGACAGCAACTTTGGCGCAGGTAGCGTAGAAATATTTAACGGCAAATAGAATATCCGTTTCACAAAGCGTTTTACTTGGTAGGATTTAGCGAATGATGATATTTAGAGGCTGTTTTAATTTTATTCGGAAATTGTGTATCTTTGCTCATGGGTTAAGTGGTTGTTTTTTTTCATTTCAACGCAAAGGTAATCATTTTTCCCGGATTGTGCCGATTAATTTCGGCATTTTCTTTTTACTTTGTGTTGCACTTTTAACTTGAAATTAGGGTAACTTTGCGTAGTGATTCCAAATCTTCAAAGTTATGAAATCTTACCCAACCAACATCACTGACAAGCAGTGGCAGATGATTAAGAACATATCGACTGTCAGTGCAAACAAACTCTCCGTGAAATCCTCACAGAATCAGCCCTTTCAATATTGCAACTTCCTTTAGGGTGTTTCTCCGTAATAAATTATTCAAACGAATTTTAACCAGTTTCTTACAGTCTGATTACAGTCTGATGGGGTCGGTGGTGAACTGGATGCCGAGTCGTTTGAAAATTTTGCGGTCAACTTCGCTGAGCATTTTGGTCGCGTGGACTTGACAGCCTTCGAGTTGCGGCAGACAGTCGAGTGCCTTGCGGCAGTTTGGGTCGGACAGGCTGAGAATGGAAAGGGTGACCAGCACCTCGTCGCTGTGGAGGCGCGGGGCACGGCTGTGAAGCATATCGACTTTGGTTTTCTGGATTGGTTCGATGGTCTGTTGGGGGATGAGCTGAAGGGTATGGTCAATACCAGCGAGATGTTTAAGCGCATTGATGATAAGGGCAGCGCTTGCGGAAAGAAGGCTGCTTGAGTGAGCGGTTATAATGGTGCCATCGGCCAGTTGTATTGCTGAAGACGGTGCCTGTTCGATTTCTTCGCGCTTGTGGGCGGCTACGGTTGTTGGACGGTCATCGGTGGTGAGTTTGAGCTGCTTCATCAGCAACTTTATTTTGTTTACTTCGGCATCAGTGGCGCGTCCGTCGGCCAGATTGCAAAGTGCCGTGTAGTAGCGCCGTATGATTTCATCTTTGGACGATTGGCTGCACACTGCATCGTCTGAGATGCAGAAGCCCGCCATGTTGACGCCCATATCGGTCGGCGACTTGTAGGGGTTTTCGCCATAGATGCTTTCAAATATAGCGTTCAGGACGGGAAATATTTCGATGTCGCGGTTGTAGTTGACGGCTGTTTTGCCGTATGCCTCGAGATGGAACGGGTCGATCATATTGACATCGTTAAGGTCGGCGGTAGCTGCCTCGTATGCCACATTGACGGGATGTTTTAGCGGAATGCTCCAAATTGGGAAAGTTTCGAACTTGGCATATCCAGCCTTGACCCCGTGTTTGTTTTCGAGGTATAGCTGGCTGAGGCAGGCGGCCATTTTGCCGCTGCCAGGGCCAGGAGCCGTTACCACCACGAGGGGGTGTGATGTTTTTATGAATTCGTTGCGTCCGAAACCCTTGTCCGAGCAGATAAGGTCGACATCGGTCGGGTAGTCTTTTATGAGGTAGAGGTAGGCGACATTGATACCCATACGCTCGAGGCGTTCGCGATAGGCGACAGCACTGCTCTGACCGTTGAAGTGTGTTATGGCGACGGCACCGACTTTGAGTCCGCGATTCTGAAATTCGTCGCGCAGACGTAGCACGTCGTCGGCGTAGGAGATGCCAAGGTCGGCGCGCACTTTGTTTTTTTCGATGTCCTCTGCACTGATTACGATGATTATTTCGAGCTGGTTGCTGAGTTGCATGAGCATGCGCAGTTTGCTGTCGGGCTTGAAGCCTGGCAGAACACGGCTGGCGTGATAGTCGTCGAACAGTTTGCCGCCGAATTCAAGATAGAGTTTGTCTCCATACTGCGAGATTCGCTCACGGATGTGCTCAGACTGTATCCGAAGATACTTGTCGTTGTCAAAACCTTGTTTCATGATGTAGCTTATTTGAATGATTATGAAAAATATATGATGGATTAATCAGACAATTAAGCAAACAAAAATAAAAAAAAATCGAAACTATTGCAAGAAAATCGTCGTGGGGCAAGTTGCTGTAGACTCAACTACCAAGTGCAACACAGTTGTGCAAATATAGCATAAATTTAAGTTTGGGGGTATCGAAGTTCAAAAGTTTTCTCGGTCGGAGGTT
>CAJONE010000022.1:39034-40398 GCA_905235855.1 uncultured Bacteroidales bacterium | reverse complement strand
TTCATTTCAACGCAAAGGTAATCATTTTTCCCGGATTGTGCCGATTAGTTTCGGCATTTTCTTTTTACCTTGTGTTGCACTTCTAACTTGAAATTAGGTGTACGCAAGCGTGTTGAACTTGCCTCGAAACGCAAAAGCAGCGGGCTGGCAAAATTTTTGAACACGAACACCGTTATTATAGACACAAGGCGCGAAACCTTTGCATACAACAGCAACCGTTCAACTATAGTAACGTGACCGGACGACGCCGACAGACTAACAATTAAATTTTCGGTGGACAACGACAAGATATTGGAACTTAACGGCCTGACCGTTGCCTTCGGCGAACGTGCCGTAGTGAGAAACGTGAGCTACACACTTCATCGCGGACGTACGCTTGGAATCGTAGGCGAATCGGGGTCGGGCAAGTCGGTGAGCACTATGGCGCTGATGGGGCTGCTGCCAAAAGAGGCGAAGGTGTCGGGCGAGGCATGGTTTAGCGACGGCACGGCACGAAAGGAAAACCTGCTCGCACTGTCGGACGAGGAGCTGCGCCGATACCGCGGCAACCATTTGGCCATGATTTTCCAAGAGCCGATGACCAGCCTCAATCCCGTGCAGAAATGCGGGGCACAGGTGGTTGAGATGCTGCGCCAACACGAGAAGGTGGACAAAAAAGCGGCGCGCCGGCGTGTCGTGCAACTCTTCGAAGAGGTGCTGCTGCCGCGTCCCGAAAAGATTTTCGACAGTTACCCCCACGAGATAAGCGGCGGACAGAAACAGCGCGTGATGATTGCGATGGCCCTTGTGTGCAACCCGTCGGTAGTGATAGCCGACGAACCGACCACCGCGCTGGACGTGACCGTTCAAAAAACCATAATCGAGCTTCTACGCGAACTGCAACGCAAACACAACCTGGCCATCATTTTCATCTCGCACGACCTGGGAGTGATAGCACAGATTGCCGACGACATAGCCGTGATGTACCACGGCGAGATTGTGGAACACGGCGAAGCCGGGCAGATACTCCACAACCCGCAACACCCCTACACGAAAGGGTTGCTCGCCTGCAGGCCACCGCTCGACAGCCGTCCCGACAGGCTGCCCACCGTGAAGGATTTTCTGGAGCAGTCGGCGGACGGAAAACAACAGACAGCAGACAGCGACAGCCAGACGGAGATCAGCGAACGGCAAAGCGACACCCAAGAGACAAATCCCGTGCCGCTGCTCCGCGTTCGCGACTGGTGTGTGCGCTTCCCGCTCAAGAAAACCATATTCGGCAAAGTGACTCAAGAGCTGAAAGCCGTCGACAAAATATCGTTCGATATCCATAAAGGCGAAACCCTCGGTCTGGTAGGCGAATCGGGATGCGGCAAAACCACTCT
>CAJONE010000022.1:0-39016 GCA_905235855.1 uncultured Bacteroidales bacterium | reverse complement strand
ATCGCCCACTCGTCGGGTTCGGTGGAATACAACGGCGAGCCGCTCGACAAACTTTCGCGCACACAGCTGAGGCACCTGCGCACCAAGATGCAGATTGTGTTTCAGGACCCCTACTCATCGCTCAACCCGCGGCTCACCGTGGGCGAGGCCATAACCGAGCCGCTTCGTTGCCACCATATCTACGCCAGCGAGACGGAACGGCGAGAAGCCGTAGAGCGGCTGATGCACGAAGTGGGACTTGAGCGGGAGTGCTACAACCGCTATCCGCACGAGTTCAGCGGCGGACAACGGCAGCGGGTGTGCATAGCGCGTGCACTGGCTGTACGTCCAGAACTGGTGGTATGCGACGAGAGTGTGTCGGCACTCGACGTGTCGGTGCAGGCTCAGGTGCTTAACCTGCTTAACGACCTGAAACGAAAGTATGGCTACACCTACCTTTTCATTACGCACGACCTTTCGGTGGTAAAGTTCATTTCCGACCGCATCATGGTGATGGAGAAGGGGCGCATGGTAGAACTCAACAACTCCGACGAGCTGTATGCCCACCCACAGCAGGAATACACCAGACGCCTGATCGACGCAATACCGCGAATATAAACCGAAAGAGAGGCAACCTTGCGGATGCCCCTCTTTTCTGTTTGCAGGTGCCTACTTGTTCTAAAAATCACTTAACTAACGGCCTTTCTCTTTCTGCTTGCCCTCTATGGATGTGGTAGCATGCGGCACAATCATCAAACGCTCTTTCGGTATAAGCTTGCCGGTGACGCGGCAGATGCCGTAGGTGCCGTTTTCGATACGAATCAGAGCGGCCTCCAAATCGCGGATAAAGCGCTGCTGGCGGGCGGCAAGTCGGGCGTTCTCCTCCTTTGAAAGTACATTGCTGCCCTCTTCGAGGGTTTTGAAAGTCGGGGCCGTGTCGTTTGCCTCGTTCTCATTGCCGGCCATGGCCTGCATCTGCATGTCGAGATTGCGCTTGGCCTCTTCAATTTTCTTTAAGATCAAAGCCTTGAACTCCTGCAATTCTTCGGCAGAATAGCATGTCTTCTCCTGATTTACAACTTTCTTTGCCATAGCCTTAAGTTTTATGATTATTAATTTGCAAATATAGACTTTTTTTGAGCAAAATAAATCAATACTTTTCAACATCACTTGTCATCGGCAGTCATATACAAGTCAATCAAACCATTAGGTGCTGATATATATATCATTTTGTGTTCGCGGTCGACATTTTTTATGACTTGGTCAATGACAGGGATTAGGATTTCGGTCGAGCCGTTGAGGATACGGAACAGCGGTTGCGCGGGATATTCGATGACGGAGTCAATGACGCCGATGTCGCCCCACACGTCGTCGACCACGCGAAATCCCTTGACTTCATGGAAATAGAACTGGTTGCCCGAAAGCTTGGGCAGGAGGTCGAGCGGGAGGTACATGTCGTGGCCGGCAAGCGCGGCGGCCTCGGCGGGCGACAACTCGTCGAACAGGGCGATGGCCTTGTTGCCGCTGAAACGAAGCGACTTGATAAAATAGGGTACGAGGACGTTCTTCATCTCAACGAAAACGGAGTCGAGGTTGGCATAATCGTCCATGTTGTCGACATCAAGGAAAAGGACCATCTCGCCTTTGAAACCGAACGGTTTGGTGATGCGACCGAGGTAGTAGCATTCGTCTTTGGTCATAGTGTCAGGAAAAAAAGAAAAGGAGTTCAAAAAAAGCGTGTTCCCTTGCGGGACACGCTTTGACGGTTGTGAAAAACAATGTTTTTACTCGGCAGCCGGTGTTTCGGATGCCTCAGAAGCCGGAGTTTCGGCGGCTTCGGCCTCGGCAGCGGCTTTGGCTGCGGCTTCGGCCTCGGCTTTGGCGCGCATCTTGGCAGCCACGGCCTCGGCCTTGGCCTCGTTGTGCTTGCGCTCGGCTTCCATACGCGATTTGGCGGTGTCGCGCTTGGCGGCGTCGGCACTGCTCTTCACGCTGGCAATCTTAGCGTCCTTGGCTTGTTTCCACTCGTTGAATTTGGCATCGGCCTGAGCCTGAGTGATAGCTCCCTTTTCGACACCAATCTGAAGGTGACGGCGAAGCAAAACCCCTTTGTAGGAGAGTATACGGCGAACCGTGTCGCTCGGCTGCACTCCGTTTTTGAGCCACTCGGCTGCCCTTTCCTCGTTGAGGACGATGGTGGCCGGGTTGGTCAGCGGGTTGTAGGTACCCAGTTTCTCGATAAATCTTCCGTCGCGTGGTGCTCGACCATCCGCTACAACGATATGGTAGAAAGGCTGGTTTTTCTTACCATGACGTTGCAATCTCATTCTTGCTGGCATAATGCTCTAATTTTTAAATTGTTGTAAATTTTATATTTTGTTTGTTGCGTCTGCAAAGATACGCAATTATTCGGAAAGTCCAAATCCAACACACAAAAAATCAAACAAAGAGAGCCTAATTTCATGTTAGAAGTGCAACAAAAGGGGTAAAAAAGTGTGCCGAGATTAATCGGCACAATCCGTGGGGAAAAAATTACAATTTTTGCACAACTGTGTTGCACTTGGCAGTTGAGTCTGCACAACAATTTTTGCCTTTTGAAAGTCACATCATCACTGGCACGGCTTCAGTTGCGCTTTATGACTTTGTTGTATGGTTCCTTCTTCCAAAGCCTGAGGCTGTAAGAGAGATGCACTCCGGCAATGAGATAGGCCTTGTTGGGGATAATCCATTGGTGAAAGGTTTCGCCACCGGAAGTATAGTATTTCTCGAAATTGCCGAAGGCGAGACCGAAATTGACACCCGCGTCGAGACGTTTCCACGAGAACCCGATGCCAAACGAGGCCATAAAGCCACCGAGCTTGTCGACCTTTGTGAGCGGATTGCCGTAGAGAGTCTGCTGGGTCGGCACCTGCTTGCCGTCGGCCAGTCCAAGCATGTAACCCACTCGCAGGCTCGCATATCCGCTGTAGAGCGCATTGGGGGCATAGGCACGGGTTTCGAAATAGATGGGCACTGCCCATCCCGCGTCGAGATGATAGCCACCGCCGGCACCGATGCCCAGCGCAACGTACGGATTGATCTCGTATTCGAGGTTGATAGCCGCCAACTGCATTTTGCCGGCATCGAGGCCGAAGCGGAGGGCAAAACCCTTGCCCCGTTCGGACTCCGGCAGTTTAAGATTCGAGAGGCGGCCATCGCCTTCATCGTAATTGCCCATATATCGTTGAGCTTGAATATTTCCGGCTATCAGCGAGACGAGTACGACAAGTGTGAAAATACGGTTCATAACAGGTCCAAAAGTCAGTAAAACAATGCAAAGATACACAAGATTATTCACATTTTGCAAATATTTTCACTTATTGCACTATTTTGCATATCTTTGCACCTATGAAACAAACCATAACCTTTATTGTGGTCACAATGGCCACCATTCTGTGCACCACACACGCCACCGCCCAAAAATACCCATTCCAGAACAGGTCGCTTCCAACAAACCAACGCATTGACAACCTGGTTTCGAACCTTACGCTCGACGAAAAGCTGTCGCTTTTGGAGCATCAGAATCCGGCCATAGAGAGACTGGGGCTGAAACCCTACAGCTGGTGGAACGAGGCATTGCACGGCATAGGCCGTAACGGAACCGCCACGGTCTATCCGATGCCCATAGGCATGGCTGCCACATGGGACTGCGGCCTGGTGGAGGAGTCGTTTCGCGCCATTGCCGTCGAAGGACGGCGCAAATATGCCAACGAACGGCAGCACTCGAACTATGGCGACAACAAAGGCATAACCTACTTCACCCCCAACATCAACATTTTTCGCGACCCCCGCTGGGGACGTGGCATGGAGACCTTTGGTGAAGACCCGTGGCTCACGGCACAAATGGGGCTTGCCGCAGTGAAAGGGCTTCAGACCAAACTCGACAAAAACAGCCTGCTGGCGGCAGCATGCCTGAAACACCTGGCCGTGCACAGCGGTCCGGAAAAGACACGTCACCGGTTCAATTCGAAAGTTTCGGTTTTCGACCTCTGGTATACCTATCTGCCTGCATTTGAATACATTGTAAAAAACAGCGATGTGCAACAGGTGATGTGTGGCTATAACCGCATAAACGGCGAACCGTGCTGCACCAACAGCCCTCTTCTGAGCGACATACTGCGCAAACGCTGGCGCTACGACGGAATTGTCGTGACCGACTGCTGGGCGCTGAACGACCTGTGGGAACGCGATGCAAAGACACCGCGCCACGAAACCCACGCAGACGCGGTGGCGGCGGCAGCGGCGGCCTTTGGCGGCGAAGTCGATCTGGAGTGCGGCAGTGGCCTCGCGGCACTGAAAGGGGCTGTGGCAGCAGGACTTGTCGGCCAAGAGCAGGTCGACAAGCACTTGCGACGGGTGTTGCGAACCCGGTTGCTCACCGGAGTTGACGACCCTGTGGACCTTGCCAAATTGCCACGCACTCGCTCGCGCGCACTCGATATGGCAAGAGAAAGCATCGTGATGCTTAAAAACAACGGCGTTCTGCCATTGTGTCTGCCAGGCATCGAGCAGCGGCACTTTAAGCAGGAAGTCCGCCACGACATACACAGACTCGCCATAGTGGGTCCCAACGCCAACGACACCGCCATGATGCTCGGCAACTACAACGGCCAGCCTGTAAATCCCATAACGCCACTGGAAGCATTCACCGAATACGCCATAACGACAGCGAACGGCAACCTGGAGCTTTTCACCGAACGGCTCAACAACCTTGTCGAAAAACCGCAATACGACGACAGCATATACCTTGAAGGCTGCATCGACCACCTGAAAAACTACGATGCCATAGTTTATTTCGGCGGGCTCAGCCCCGCGCTCGAGGGAGAAGAGCTGGATGTGGATTGCGACGGATTTTCGGGTGGCGACCGCACTCGCATTGAACTGCCCGACATTCAAGCCAAAACCATCAAAGCATTAAAACAGCGCACCGGCAAGCCCGTCATACTGGT
Source organism: uncultured Bacteroidales bacterium (assembly GCA_905235855.1). Classification (GTDB taxonomy): domain Bacteria; phylum Bacteroidota; class Bacteroidia; order Bacteroidales; family P3; genus Colimorpha. The sequence goes on along the minus strand of CAJONE010000022.1, from coordinate 34,049 downwards.
ACTCTGCACCGGCAGCGCCATAGCACTTGGCGACGTGGCGGAACATGTGGACGCAATACTTGTAGCCTTCTACGGTGGCGAGGCAATGGGGCAAGCGTTGTTCGAGACCATAGCCGACTGTTCAAACGGCGCGCTCCTCGGACGGCTGCCGGTGACCTTCTACGCTTCCACCGGTCAGCTGCCGGCTTTTGAGAACTACTCGATGGCAAACCGCACTTACCGCTATCTCAAGCAAACACCCTCCTACCCTTTCGGATTCGGACTCACATACAACGGCTCGCACTCGTTGCGCAACCTGAGGTACGACGCTCGCAGCCGGAGTGTTACTGGAATACTGCGTGTTGAAGGCCACCCGCGCGAGGAAGTGGTTCAGGTGTATGCCAAAGGGAGCAACATGCCCGACGGATGCGAGAAAACCCTGGTGGGTTTCGTTCGAACAGAAGAACGCCACAGCGAGGCATCCGACGTTCCGTTCTCTGGCCTTTTCTACCGTCACGACGTGATGTTCAGCATTCCGGTAAACTACGAGGCTTTCCGCTACTACGACGACGCGACAGGCCAGATGCGATACCCCGCCGCTGGCACAAAAATCACCTTGCAGGTGGGCTTCAGCAGCGACGACAAAGACCTCATTGACCTTGAAATAACGCTGCAATAGCATCACGCTAACCATAGTCATGCCATACAAAAGGCCCCACCAGTACGCTACATGGATGGGGCTTATTTTTGCGGCTAATCCGTCATTATTGCGGGGTTTGCAGAGGTTCGTTTTCCCTCGTTGTAACACCTTTTCGGTGTGGGGCATCAAATGATGGTAGCCACCACCTTTAAAACGCACAACAATACCATTTATAATACATTGTATTACAACACGATACTCCCTCCACTATCTGTGATAGATTGATGGATTTTAACATTTGTTGATAATTTTATACACACTCAATTGTCAATTACTGGTCTTTTTTTTACTAATTTTGCATTTTCTTTGATTAAACCAATCACCTGATAAACACCAACTTAACACCTAACGACCAAACCACACGAAACACCAGAAACACACGCACAAATGAAATATTTCCACAATTTTAGCATGAGAAAGAGACTCAAAGTGAGGAGAAGCCCCTTGGCTGGATTAGCGATGGCAGCCTGTCTGCTGTTCGGACTGACGATGAATTTTGCCGCCTATGGGCAGACAAGCGTTACGATAAAAACCGAGGCGAGCCAGACAATGGTTTTGGAGGTCTATGGAGCAGAGGACGCCACAGTGGATGCAAAGCCTGTGGAGCGCACCTCGCCGAACGGCGAGAGGCTCTATGGCGCATACGACATCAACCTGACGAAAGACGGAAACGAGTGGCAACCAGAACCGGACGAGCCGGCGATAGTAGCCATGACCGACCCCATGTTGGAAGATGGCAGGCTGTATGACATCTACCACGAAGGCAAGGATGGCATAGAGTATGTGGCCACAGTTGCTGCAGAAAACGGCAAGATAGTGTTCCCCGCGCAGTCGTTTTCGGTTTATATCGTGACCGAAACGGGCGACTACGCACGACTGAAAGTAACATTCCACCGTGCCGACGGCACGGCGATATCGCTCTACGTGAAGAAAGCCGATATCGCACAGGGCGACTACAACACCATCGTCTATAATCCTGGCATGGGTGCCGTCCCTGCCGGCGTTGCATGCAAGGGCTGGACAACCAACGCAAGCTATACAGCAACCGACATAGCATCCGCCATGACCTTCGCCATGGTGCGCACCGCCATCCAAACCCGCCTGAACACAGGCGTAACCGACGGCGAAGAGATGCACTTCTACACCATGCTCTTCAAGAGCTACTATGTCACCTATCTCGACGAGGCGGGTGCAGTTTTGAAAACCGATGATTTTCCCTATCGTGCCGATGCAGCAATGCCGACCACCAGCTATACGGTCACTGCCGCCTACATTCCCAACGACAACGACCACAACTTCGAGGGTTGGAAGGTGAACACCCATGCCGACGGAGCGTACATTTCCGGACATACCGACGACAACCATGTTTACGAAAACGACGACCCGATTACAATAACCGGAGGCGTAACCTTCAAGGTTCATATCACCAAGGGCCACTGGCTGATATACCACGAAAACGGTAAGGGAGCTACCTACAAGGCGGCAGACTTCGTGAAGTCGGACGAGGTTACAGTGGAACCATCGCTTGAGATGACGCGCAACGGCTACACCTTCCAAGGATGGTATCTTGGAGAACCTTCGGAGGAAGGAGGTAATCCAACAGGCGCAATGTTTTCATTCGGCAACCTTCTGAATGAGAATACGCACATCTATGCCAAATGGAGAGCCAACACAACCGCACCATATACCGTCATCATCTGGAAACAGAACATAGAGGCTAACGGCTACGACTATGCGGAGGCTATATCGTTGACGGGCACGGTGGGCGATATAATAAACACTGTTACACAACAAGGCACTGGCAACGGCGCATACGCACGCGTCAACGGCGCAAACAAACGATACACTGGGTTTCACCTCAACCAATTTGACCAAAATGTTCGCATCGCCACCGAAGGAAATTCGGTGCTGAATGTCTATTACGACAGAAACAGTTATACACTGACATTCCGTAAAGACAGGAATGGAACAGTTTATAAAACCATTACCGCCCTGTACGAGCAGTCTATCGGCAGCAATTTCCCGATAACGGACAATGGAGCCTCTGCCGAATGGCGATGGGAGCCACAGAGTTCAAGCACATTCAACGAAGTGTTGGTGTACATCGATGCAATGCCAGCTGAAAACGTGACATTCTATCGAAACACATCGACAGCTTCCACGAAATATATGAGGTTTTATGTCGAAGTGCTGCCAGGACAGGCGGGAACACGTACCTACAACGGAGTGAATTTTGCGCAATACGGCAACACCATAACAGCCAAGTACAATTGGTTTACCGAGGCAGAGGACTTTGTAACCCTAACCGGCTATTCAAAATACGGGTCAGAACCTGCTTTTGTAAATGGACGTGCGGATGTTTCCACTGGAGGCACCTTGTATCTCTACTACCTGCGTGAGAAATATCCTATCAATTTTATGGATGGAGCCTATTATGACGGTAACGGAAACCGTCTCACTGGTGAGATTGATCAGGGACAGATAGACGAGATAACCGATATAGCATACGGTGCAGACATACGCTCGTACGATGCATATCGTCCTAATGCCGAAGACACACCTATCGGTTTTGTGTTCGAGGGCTGGTATGTCGATAAGTTGTGCCAGCAAGCATATAATTTCACCACGATGCCCAAGGGCGGCGTAACGGTGTATGCGAAATGGAGGAAAATTCAGTATAGAGTGTTTCTTCACCCCGGTATCGACGCCGCAAGCGTCCCACGATTGGATTGGGGTTCAGCCAGCCAAGCGATGAACTTCCGTAGGGATTATAATGACAAAATCAGTGTTCCGACAGGAATCGACCTGGACGACAACTATAAGTTTGTGGGCTGGTTTACCGACGCAGCATGCACACACCCCTTCAACGAGACAGCCATCACGCTGACCGACGCAAACACCACACTATATAACAAAACCACCGACTTTACCGACCCGATGGACGAGTATGGTGTTGGTGCCACATGGAACTCCGATGCCATGAGGGATGCGACAACCCCTCGTGTGCCGGAACGCTTCTGGATTACCCGCAAGTACGACATCTACGGCAAGTGGAAGGCCACCCTGCCTGGAGCCATAGGCATTACCGTGGTTTACGACGGCAACGGTGGCACACCAGCGAGCGACACGGCACAACACAAATATCAGGACGATGTTGAAGCAATAGCCCACAACGCCTGTACACCGCCATCTGCCGACAAGGAGTTCTCGCATTGGGTGATGCAACGATACAATACCACAACCAGGGTGTTTGAGGATGTCCCCGGCTCGCGCATCTATCCCGCCGATGCATTTACAGTTCTTAAGTCGAATGCGAAGCAGTATATTCTGGAATGGTGCGACCCCGACAACGCTTCGGACATCCGAATACCGGACGATCCATACAATGTCGCCCCGCCCGATGCCACGCATAGGTTGATCTCGAAAGCCATCTACACCCTCATACTACGTGCCGAATATGTGGATGTGGAACAACCCTCCCACTCATTTATCACTTGGTACAAGAACGACGGCACGGGTGCCATTGTGCGCGCTGACAAGGAGACCACCACGCCGCACACCCTGCCCATCAACATGACCGTCACCGAGTTCGACGGCACAACGCCTACCATACCCGCAGCACCCACCCGCACGGGCTACACTTTCAAGGGCTGGTACAAGCAGCGCACCCCCGAAGGCAGCACCGTCCCGACCACCATCGAACAATGCACGCCCAATTTCTTATATTACAAGAACAACAAATATTATAAGGAGTCCACCTTCACCAACGAAGTTACGAAAGTGGCCGCCGACCTCTACCAGAAAGACGACTACCTCTACGCCATCTGGGAGCCGATAGTGGATTTCAACTTCGAACCAATCTGCGGAGGCGAGTCGGTCACCCTGCCTACCACCACCACCTACGGAGTCGACCTCTCGGCCGCCAGCTACACCTGGAGTGCCACCGCAGGTAGCGTTTCCGGCACCACCTACACACTGCCATTGGCCGGACCTGCCACTGTGACTTTCACTCCGGCGACTTCCACCTGCGCACAGCCCAAGAGCTTCATTTTCCCCATCAACCCGAAGCCGGCGGTGACCTTCAGCCCGATTGCTGGCACCCTCTGCCCCTCTGCCACAAACCAGACAATCACAGGAAGCCTTACAACACCAGGTACACCGAACTATACCTACACTTGGACTATAGGCGACCTTACCGCCGTAACTGCCACCACAATTTCAAACACCACCTCGGCTACGCCTTCGATTGTGGTAGATATACCAAACAACTGCAACGCTACCTATCCCATAACCCTAACCGTGTTGGATGCAGCTGGTTGCAGCAATTCATACACTGTAAGCGATGCCATCAAAGTGCTGGATATCACCACACCTGTCATCATCGGCACGCTTCCCGAAATCACTATCACAGGCTGCACAGCCGCCGACAAACCTGCTCCATACGCCTCGGTTGCAGCTCTGGCAGCCGCCCTTACCGGCAGCGGTGCTGGCATAACTGATGCCTGCACGCCTGATCTTGCCAACATGACGCTCTCCTACGCAGACGGCACCGTCAGCGGCGGATGCACGAAAACCTTTACCAGAACCTACACCGTCAAGGATGCCTGCGGCAACGGTAGCACCATCTCGCAGAGCATCAAAATAGTCGACGATGAGGCTCCCGTGGTCATAGGCTCTCTCCCAGACCTTACGGTCGAAGGGTGCAGTTTTGGAGATGCTCCTATGAAGTATGAGTCCGTGGAGGCTTTCAAAGTCGCTCTTCAGGGAGCTGGGGCAAATGTGACCGACAACTGCGCCAGCCTCGGCAACATGACTCTCACTGTGTCCGACGGACCAGTAAGCGGCACATGCGACAAAACCTTTACCAGAACCTATAGGGTAAAGGATACATGCAACAACCAGAGCAGCGAAGTGACGCAGACCATCGGAATCACCTTCCCTGACAACATAAGCATTACTGGCGGAACCAACTCCAAGACGGTGGAATGCGTGAGCGAAATAGCATTGCCTCACACTTTAATCCCCAATGTGATGCCCAATGTAACCGACGCCTGCGGTTCAGACCTGTCGGCACAGCGCAATGTGGCATCGCCGGTCAGCACCTGGACAATCGACGACTGCGAGGGAACAAGAGCGTATGCCTACACCTACACCGATTGCGCCGGACATACTCGCACATGGACCTTCACCTACACCATCGCTCACTCCACCGCTCCTGCCGAAGTCGGCGGACCCGTGGCCACCAGCAGCACCGTAGGAGTGTCTGGCTGCGGCCTCTGCTCCCACCACATTACCTGTGGTCAAGGATGTGTGCGGCAACACTCTCGACGCTCCGGCTCCGGTCATGACCGACAACCCGGCCAGCCTGACATGCGAGGGCTTTCGAACCTACACCTATACCTATAAGGACTGCGCCGACCTTGAGTTCGTATGGACCTTCACCTACACCATCGAGATGCCCACGACCATAGCAGCAGTACCCGCTGACGACGGCAGAGAGGTACCGTGTGCCATAGATGCTGCTAAACCAGGTGCAGCCACGATAACGGACGTGTGCGGTAGGGATATAGTGCCGACATACCTCGACAGTGTGGCTGCGATGAATACCGATGGGACGGGGACAGTAACACACAAATACACCTACACCGACTGCGCTGGACACGATAGCATCTGGCGTTATGTCTATACTGTAAACCCAGATGTATTCACACCTGTTGCAGACAAAGACAGCACTGTGAAATGCCCGAATATGGTACTTTCTCAAATTGCTATGGAAGCCAATAAGCCGACGATTACGGTGTGCGGATCTCCAGTAGAGGTGGTGTTCGACAGTGTGAACGGCAATTTCAACAACAGCTGTGGCGACAGCACATACTACTACCACTATGTGGTGAATGGAATAACCTACGAGTGGAAGTACACGTTCAATGTGTTGCCAGACGACTTTACCATACCATCCGACGACGGCACGACTGTAGCATGCCCGTCATCTGTGACCGAACCCATCCAGCCGACGGTGACAGACTATTGCGACAGTGCTGTTACAATAACCCTAAAGACTGGTTACCCGACAGCAACGCCCCCGTGCGAGGGATCGGTTGAATACGTGTATACTTACGCCGACTGCGCAGGACACGAGCATGACTGGACATATACCTACACAATAGAACACACCTCGGCTCCCGAGGCGGTAGACTATCCGGCAATATCTACGGCATCCACTGTAGCATGTTTGACCGAAACAGAATCGGAACCGGCAACTCCAACCGTGAACGATGTATGCGGTACGCTGATACCAAAGCCTGAACCTGTTACAAACACATTTTGGGAAACTGGAAGAACTGGCTGCGAGGGAAAAGTAACATACACCTATACATATAAAGACTGTGCAGACAAAGAGTTTGTGTGGGTGTATACCTATAACATCCTCGACAACGTTGCCCCAACATTCACAGCACCTGACGACATCACCATCTACGCTGACGCCAACTGCATATACGACGCATCGATAGCACAAACAGGCGATGTCACCGATGAGACAGACAACTGCTCGACAGGATTGGAAGCCACCTACACGGATGCAGCGACCGACGGCGATTGCGCCGGAAAGAAGGTGATAAGCCGCACATGGAGTCTCGTTGACAACTGCGGCAACCATGCCGACAATCAGATTCAGACGATCACCGTTTTGGACACTATCGCACCTGCGTACACCAGACCTGCCGACACGCTCATAGCGCAAAACGGCTCCTGCAACGCAACATCTGATACCATAGGAATAGCCAAAATGCAGCCCACTGCCATAAGCGACAACTGCGATGCCAATCCGATAGTTTCCTACACCGATGTAACCACGACAGAAGGTTGCGTTACCACCATCAAGCGTAACTGGAGAGTGACTGACGCCTGTGGCAACATTTCGTGGCTGGCCGACTCGGTGCAGACCATAACGATAAAAGACACCACAGCTCCGACCTACACCAGACCCGCCGACACGCTGATAGCGCAGAACGGCTCTTGCAACGCAACATCTGATACCACAGGAATAGCCAAAATGCAGCCCACCGCCGTAAGCGACAACTGCAACGCCAATCCGACAGTTTCATTCACCGATGTAATCACGACAGAAGGTTGCGTTACCACAATCAAACGTAACTGGAGAGTGACAGACGTCTGTGGCAACATTTCGTGGCTGGCCGACTCGGTGCAGACCATAACGATAAAAGACACTACCAAACCCCTCATCACTGGCACACTTGAGCCGATAGTGCTGACCGGATGCGGAGAAAGCGACATGCCAACCGCAACAAACACCATAGAATATCTGAGCGACAACGGTCTTACAATTAGCGACAACTGCACGAACAACGCCGACCTCGTAGTTACAAGCGACACACCGGCACTGGCAGGCGAGTGTAACAAATCTACAACAAGAACCTACCGCGTGACTGATGCCTGCGGCAACCACAGCGAAGCCACGCAGACTATCACGATAAACTATCCGATACTCTCGGTGCCAGCAATTGACACTTTAGACAGACTGTGCGAAGTGGATGCAACCGCACCGACACCAAACGTGATAACCATTTGCGGAACCGACTACACAGCTATTCCTTATCCGAACGCAACCGACTATAGGGAGAGTACCGTAGGTGCGAACGGAAAAGGCTTCGTGACATACAATTACCGTTACACCACCTGCACTGGTGACTACGATTGGCACTTGACCTATCGGATAGAACCGGATGTGTTCAGCTTGCCTGCAAACGACACAATAGCAATCAGCTGTCCGGCACTTGCCGTGGAGAGCCTGTATACAAAGCCGGAGGTAAGCGTGTGTGGAGTGGATGTTATCCCGGTATATAGCGACAGTATTGCAGTAGCGGCTGGAGGATGCGGTATTATCGTTCACCGCTGGACATACAATGTAAATGCAGAAGACTATGTATGGAGAGCGGTGTTCAACGTGACCCCGACAGATTTCGATGACCTCATGCCCGCCAACGCCGAGGGTACGGTCAACTGCACCGTCAACGCTCTGGCCGCTGGTGAGACTGGTAGCCTCATATCTCTGCCTGTAGTGCTCAACCACTGCGACACCGTCCTCAACGCTCCAGTGCTCAAAGCTGGTTACCCGACCGTCGCTCCTGCTTGCAACGGTGATATCGAGTTCGTTTACACCTACACCGACTGCGCCGGTCACAACCACGACTGGACGTACACCTACCATATTGAACAGCCTGACTTTGCCGTCACACCTGCCACCGGCAGCGCCACTGTGGAGTGCGCCGCCGACGCTCTGGGTGCCGGAGAATCGGGCTGTGCTTGGACATTGCCGACAGTAACGTCTGCTTGCGGCGAGACACTCATTCCGATAGACACCACGATTAGTGCAGCCCCAGCGTGCGAGGGCGAGATGGCCTACACCTATACCTACCGCGACTGCGCCAACCATGTGCATACGTATGTACACACTTACACCATAGAGCGCCAAGGTTCAGTTGCCATCAACAGCACAGGCATCACCGACAAGGACACCGTCATTTGCCCAAGCTTGGCCATGGCCACGTTCACCGTGCCGACCGCCACCAGCAGCTGCGGCGAGGCTATCAACGGTGTGCTCACCGACTCCACCTACACCGAGGATGCCGGCTCATGCAACGCCACCAAGACCTACACCTACACCTATACCGACTGCTCGGGCAACAACAGCGACACATGGACCTTCACCTACCGCATCGAACTGCCTGAGGTGATTGCAGCTGTGCCCGACAACGGCACCGGCGATATGGCTTGTGCTATCGACGCCGTGATACCAGGTGCCAACACCATTCAGGATGCCTGCGGCCGCAACATAGTACCCGTCTATCTCGACAGCACTGCCGCCATGAACACGGCACTGGCACGGTGACACACCGCTACACCTACACCGACTGTGCGGGCCACGACAGCGTGTGGAGCTATGTCTACACAGTCAACCCGGATGTGTTCATCGAACAACCCGATGAAACATCCGTAGTACACTGCGTCACCGACATTATCGAGCCGAGCTTCGATGGCACACCAAGCATACCTGTATTCATGGTATGCGGCGTTGAATACAGACCTGTTTTGACATTAACCGAAAATAACGTAAACGAACAAGGCTGCGGCGACTCGACATTCACCTACACCTACACCATCAACGCCGTAACACACAGTTGGAGCTACACATACCACGTAACTCCCGAACCGTTCTCGCTACCGAACGATGAAGGTACGACCGTTGAGTGCCTGTCAGAAGTGACCATACCTGAATCGCCAGAAGTGAGAAACAGCTGCAACACTATGGTGGTTCCCACCCTGCACCAAATTGACACCATTTGGGGGACGCCGGGATGCGAAGGCACAGTAACATTCGTCTATCGCTATCAGGACTGTGCAGGGGCAGAAGATTTCTGGAGATACACCTATACAATAGACAGGTCTACCCCACCCAGCGAACGAGGCACGCCCGTAATCAATGCTGCAACCGTAGCCTGCATGGATGATGCGGTGTTGCCGAGTGTACTGCCGGAGATGTATGACGTGTGCGACAACCTATTAGTTCCGGTCGACACGGTTGTGACCGAAAACTACAACAATTGCAACGGCTCACGAACATACAGTTTCACCTATCGCGACTGTTCGGGGCTTGAATCCCAATGGGACTTTACCTATACGGTACGCGATACCATCCGACCGGAGATAGGCTCAATCGCCCCACAGGAAGCAATTGCAGCAGGGAATTGCCAATTTAGGATGCCTAACCTGAAAGATATCACTCTGGCAGCGACAAGCGACAACTGTGGACACACCGTCTCCTTTGTCTCTCAGTCTCCAGACACTACCGCACGTTTTGCGCAAAATACTCACGATGCTCAAAACGTCAATGTGACCGTTACGGTAGCCGACGAATGCGGCAACCAGACAACCAGCATAATACAAGTGCATATCCCCGCCAGCAACATAAACGTCACGGCCTCGAACGATGTATCAATCTGCCTCGGCGAAAGCACAACTCTAATAGCCAACGGAAGAAGCGACAACATAGGCGGCACAGTGCAATACAACTGGTTGCCTGGAACCGGACTCGACCGCAGCGATGCGCCAACGGTAGTGGCCACCCCCGCCGACACGACGACCTATACCGTCACAGCAACCGATGAAAACGGATGCCGCGACACGGATGCAGTAACAGTAATTGTATTCCCTCTGGCGGAGATTTCGGCCAACGACTTGGAGCAGACCGTATGTGCAGGAGCAAGCATAACTCCTATCAACATCCGTTACACCCATGCCAACATAGCAGTGGAAGGTATACCCGACGATGTACAATATGACTTTATGGGCACCGGCTACGGCCGCCTTTCGGGGATCCCGCACTACAGCGGCAACTTCACCATCACGGCCACAAATCTCTACGGATGCCCGACCGTAACAAAGACGGGTACTGTCACAGTGAACGACACACTGCGCAGTATGGAAAGCGTAACAGCATGCGACACATACACCTGGGCAACCGACGGGGGCACCTATGGGATGACCGGCGTTTACCACTGGAACACCGTAACAGCAGCGGGATGCGACAGCGTGGCCTATCTCGATCTTACAATAAACCACAAGAGCTTCGGTACCGAAACCGTGACGGCCTGCGACAGCTACATCTGGACCACTGGTAACGGCCAAACCTATACGGTCTCAACCGAAGAGCCGACCCACCTGCTGCCTAACGGCAATGCGGCTGGATGCGACTCGACGGTCACACTGCATCTAACTATACACTACAGCAATGCAACTGACGACTATCGGCAAGCTTGCGACAGCTACATCTGGAACGGTACGACTTTCACGCAGGATACGAACATGACACGGACGCTTCAAAACCAATGGCAATGCGACAGTGTAGTTACCCTGCACCTCACAATCCACCCGTCCTACCGTATAGAAGAGACCGACTCTCTATGCGAAGGCGAAATATACACCTGGCACGGCGAGGGGCACACCACGGGAGGAAACTTCACTCACACCTACCAGACGGTATATGGCTGCGACAGCCTATATGCCCTGCACCTCGTATTGTTGCCCACCCTTACGGTTGAGATCGAAAAAGATATCGACTGCATCCAAGGATGGTACGACCTTAGCGCAATAGCCACACCTCCGACCCACGGCGACGCTTTCAGATACCAATGGAGCAGCAAAACACAATTTGGCCATTCGACGCCACAGGGTACAGACAGTGTGATACACGTAAATCCGGGTGAGGAAACAACTTACTATGTAAGCGTGGCATACGGCGACAACAGGCGCTGCCCACAAACGGCAAACATAACCTTAAGCCGCTTTGTCAAACCCACTGCCGACATAACAGTCAACCCGCCATACGTCACACCTGACAACCTACGCTGGCACGCCGACTATAACGTAAACGGCGACCGCCATACGGCACAGCGCGACTGGTATGTCGACGGACAATACTACACCCAGCAAACCGAACATATCTATGGTGACTACGATATGGCAAGCGGCAACGACTCGGTGATAATTGAGCTGATAGCACACAGCGAACAGTGCGCCGACACCAGTCGCATAGCTATTCCGTACTACTTCGAGTCACTCTACCTGCCTAACGCATTCACACCCGGTCTCGACATAAACAATCTCTTTGGACCTGTCGGCACTGGCATAGTCGAGCTTGAGATGTGGGTTTACAATCGCGAAGGTCTAATTGTCTTCCACTCGACAGACATCAACGAAAAATGGGACGGAACTCACCATGGTGTTCCATGTCCGCAGGCGGCCTACGTCTACCGCATCAACTATGTGAAGAAGTCAATGCAGAACGGTCCACAGACTCTGGTCGGAACGGTAATGCTGTTAAGGTAAGAGGACTGACAACAATCTTTACAGTGGTGTGCGAATTATCGCGCACCATTTTTTTGTCCGAACCAGGACATCTATTGTGCAATCACTATCACTTCGGAGCCGAAGGCAACGGCATACTGGTATTCGAAATATAGATCTTCAGCCGCGATGTCTTCGTTGTCATCCATGGTACCGAACTCAACGACAAATAGCATATCACACACAACGGCACCGACCGCCTTATGTCAAACTATACCTACCGCATAAACTATAAACTGGAACGGGTCATTCTTAGCTATCAACGCAAAGTGGGTACGGTTATGCTGTTGCGCTGACAAACCAATATAAGTTGCAAAATTAGTATATCTCCTCCCTTATAGCACGGCGACAGCATTGGGAATCGAACATCAAAAATAGAATTATTTTATTGATATTTAATAATCAACAATTTTATTTTCAAAACAACAATACGTACTTGAAATTTTTTTAGTACTTTTGCAAACTCAATTAACACAAAATATCAACAATCGTTTAAGAGCCACTGCTTAAAACGGCAAAAAAGAAAGAAAATGAAAAAAGGCATTCATCCCGAAAACTACAGACTGGTTGTGTTCAAAGACATGTCGAACGATACCATGGTTCTAACCAAAAGTTGCGCCAACACAAAAGAGACCGTCACCTACACCGACGGCAACGAATATCCCGTTGTGAAACTCGAAATCTCGAACACGTCCCACCCCTTCTTTACCGGCAAGATGAAGCTGGTTGACACCGCTGGACGCGTTGACAAATTCCTCAGCAAATACAAAAAGTACGGCAAGAAATAATTTGTTTTTAAAGTTTATAGTCCGATGCTCCCCTCTTCCGAGGGGAGCATTTTTTTCAGCCATCGGGAGTTCTACACAAAAAAAAGGAACAACAACCATAACGAAATGGAACTTAACAGAATACTCTTTCTCGACATCGAAACTGTGCCGGGTGCAGCGAAATACGACGACCTAACAGAACAAATGCAAGCACTTTGGGACAAGAAAGCCCGAACGATGTCCGAGTTTGTCAACTTCAGCGAAAATAGCGCGCGCGAACTGTACAACCGCGCCGCAATATACGCCGAGTTTGGAAAGATTGTATGCATCTCGGTAGGCATTTTCAGCGGCGAAAAATTCGTGCTTCACTCTTTCGTCGACAAGGACGAAAAAAAACTGCTTCAGGATTTCGTCACAAGAATGGGTAGCTGGCTATGCGACAACCAACATGCCATTTGCGGCCACAACGCCAAAGAGTTCGACATACCTTTTATCGCACGAAGACTTCTCGTCAACGGACTTAAACTCCCCGCGATGCTCGACATTGCAGGCAAAAAGCCTTGGGAGATTCCTCACATCGACACTATGGAACTGTGGAAATTTGGCGACTACAAACACTTCACGTCACTCGAACTTCTGGCGACCATATTTGGCCTACCGACACCAAAAGACGACATCAACGGCAGCCAAGTCGGACAAGTGTACTGGCTAGATGGCGACCTTCAACGAATCTCCACCTACTGCCAAAAGGATGTGCTTACCACCGCACGCCTATACCTGAAACTCAAGGGTTCGGACAAAGAGATTCCCGACACTTGCGTCGAAATACGATAAAGCGACCACTGAAATTTGCCTTGAAATAGCATATACCGCTAAAGCCGCAGGCATCGCCTGCGGCATATCGGCACAGTGTAAATACTCCCTATGGGAGGAAAACATCAAACAAACATTTATTTGATACACACGATAAAGTATAGCAGACCACACACTGACGTAACTTTTTCGGCTGTTTTGCGTATTAGTTTATTGTGTGGCCGATTGTGAACGGGTGATATCGAAATAAAATAGTGCAGATTGGCCCCAGTTTAAAAACAAACTTTCAAATTCACGAATGAAGTTATTTACAGAAGCAGAAGGCGATTTTATGGACGGCATAGTCAAGAACGCCGACTTTATACCGCTTATATCCAAAGAGGAGGAGGAATTTCTACTGACCGACGACAGCATACCGACAGAGCTGCCTATACTGCCAATGAGGGACAACGTGCTTTTCCCTGGGGTGATACTGCCTGTGGCGGCAAGCAGAAAACGCTCGGTCAAGCTACTGAAGGAAGCTAGCCGGCGCGGACTGCGCATAGGAGTTATAGCACAACGCAACGACAGCGAGGAGCCGGAAATGGCAGACCTATATCCGATGGGGACCGTGGCTCGCGTGCTAAAAGTATTCGACCTGCCCAACGGGGCAACTATGGGCGTAGTGCAGGGTGTGAAGCGGTTTTCGCTCGAATCAATCACATCGAAAGAGCCCTACTATAACGGCATAATCACTCTACATGAGGAAAGCGCAGCCGGACGCGGTACAAAACAGTACAAAAGCGGAATCAGCGAATTGAGGAAACTCTACGGCACACTGCTGCGCCAACGCGAGGGCAGTTCGGAGGCTGCAAACAACATAAAAGGCATCGGAAGCGACCGCATCCTGATAAACTATATTGCCTCGCACCTCGAAATTGACGTCGAGACAAAACAAGGGCTCCTCGAAACCGACAACTACCAGCTTCGAATGAATGGTATAATCGATATCATGCACGACCTGATGAGCTACATCGACGTACGCGACGAGGTAACCGAAAAGGCTCGCTCGATTATGGACCGGCAACAGCGCGAATACTATCTGAACCAGCAGATGCGCGTGATTCAGGACGAACTCGGCGGCACGCCGAGCGACCATGACGTTGAAGAGTTGCGTGCACGGAGCAAAAAGAAAAAATGGAGCAAGGAAATTGCCGCCGCCTTCGAAAAAGAACTGGCAAAACTGCAACGACAGCAGCCACAGTCGCCCGACTATACCGTGCAGTACAACTATCTCGACCTGATGCTTGAACTGCCCTGGAATGAATATTCGAAAGACGACCTGCGCACCGACCATGCCCGCAAGATACTGGATCGCGACCACTATGGCATCGAAAAGGTAAAAGAGCGCATCATAGAGTACCTCGCAGTGTTAAGCCTGAAAAAAGACATGCGCTCGCCAATAATCTGCCTGGTGGGACCTCCGGGTACGGGCAAAACCTCACTTGGCAAGAGCATAGCCTCCGCCATGGGACGCAAATACGTGCGCGTTGCACTCGGCGGGTTGCACGATGAGGCCGAGATCCGAGGTCACAGGCGCACCTACGTGAGTGCACTGCCCGGACGCATACTTCAGGGCATCAAAAAAGCAGCAACCGCCAACCCCGTGTTTATTCTCGACGAGATTGACAAAGTGCAGACCAGCACCCACAACGGCGACCCCACGGCGGCATTGCTTGAAGTGCTTGACCCTGAACAGAACAACGCGTTCCACGACAACTACCTCGACCTCGACTTCGACCTCTCGAAGGTTATGTTTATAGCCACGGCCAACAGTCTCGCCTCCATTCAACCCGCTCTGCTCGACAGGATGGAGATTATCGAATTGAGCGGATACGTTATAGAGGAAAAAATAGAGATAGCCAAACGCCATCTCATACCGCGCCAGCTGAAAGAGAACGGTTTCGACAGGGGGGGGCTGAAATTCAGCCCTGAGGTGCTGCGCACCATCATTGACAACTATACCCGAGAAAGCGGTGTGCGACAATTGGAGAAAACCATAGCCAAAGTTATTCGCCGCCGTGCCGTAGACGTGGCTTCGGGCAACGAATGCCCCCGCTCAATTGCAGCCGAAGAGCTGAAAGGCATGCTCGGACTGCCCATACACACGGGCGAACGCCGCGGAAAAGAATCAAAAGTGGGCGTAGTAACCGGACTGGCGTGGACCAGTGTGGGCGGCGAAATTCTGTTTGTGGAGGCCAGCACATCCAACGGCAAAGGCACACTCTCGATGACCGGCAATCTCGGCGACGTGATGAAAGAATCTGCCACGCTCGCTTTCGAGTATCTAAAGGCCAACACACAAGAATTCGGTCTGGACAGCAGCACCATCGAAAACTCAAACATCCACATTCACGTGCCAGAAGGTGCAACCCCAAAGGACGGTCCTTCGGCAGGAATAACGATATTCATAGCCATGTTGTCGGCTTTCACGCACCGCAAAGTCAAAGCCACCTATGCCATGACGGGCGAAATAACGCTACGCGGAGCCATTACACCCGTCGGGGGCATCAAGGAGAAAATACTGGCAGCCAAGCGTGCCGAGATAACCGACATCGTACTGAGTGAAGAAAACCGCCGCGACATTGAGGATATAAACGCCGAATACCTAAAAGGACTTACCTTCCACTATATAAACGAGATGAAGGAAGCCGTACCCTTGATTATGGAGTGACTCCGTAACGATGGCGAGCAAAACGGAATATAAAATCAATCGAAGCGATTTGCAACCGTAAACACATTCCACAACAAACCGGCTGCATGCCATCAAATGAGTAAAATGAACAGAAGAACCACAATAGCCCTCTTGTTGCTAAACTTGTCGCTTACCGTCGCCAGTCAAACCTTGACCGACCTGCATCCGACCAGTACTCCTCTGCAGATACCCGCAACGGTTCGCGGAATAAGCGTTGTGGACGACGAGATATATTGCTTCACAAAAGAGTTGCCACTGCTGGTATCAGAAAGCCACGGAATGCTTGGCAACATCGAACCGGAAAGGATTGTCGGGACAAAAAAGGTCACCTATGCGACACGCAACCCCGAAAGCGACGAGCTTGTTTACACCACAAAGTTCTGGTTTTTCAACTCGAAACTTTATGCCATTCCCTACGGCAAAGACGGTAAGGGCAAATCGTTTCGCCCTGGTGGTGGCAAAATGCCGATAGAACATCCTGCTTTTTCGCCAGACGGCAAATACATGGTTTTCTCCTCCAAATCAAAACACAAGCAAGGTGGCAGAGACCTATACATCACGGTAAGGACTGGCCAACAGTGGTCACAGCCCGAACCTATCACAGAGGCTAATAGCCCTGGCAACGAAACGTGTCCGACACTGTGGCGTGACTATCTTATATTTTCGTCGGACGGACACAACAACAGTCGCGGTGGCAGCGACCTCTACGCGATAAAGGTCAACGTGGAAATTTTGCAGGACGACAGTGTCGGCTATAGGATAAAGAAACGATTCGGCCAACTACAGGCACTGCCCGCCCCGTTCAACAGCCAACACAACGAACGCGCGGCATTAGTGTACAACGAACGGACATACATCGTACGCGAGGGCGACAGCACGTCAATCGGAGATATGCTCATTGCCTACAACGGGACACCGGATCTCGTGGCGATATACGGCACCGTTGTCGATGGGCGCAACCACCCGCAACCACGCACCCAGATAACCGTTAACCGAAACGACAACCGCCCTATCGAAACACTGACTAACACAGAGGGACGGTATAGCCTGTTTCTGAAAAAGGATGTTTTTTACGATGTCACATTCGGAAAGGTATCGTACAGTTTGTGTCACAAGACGATTGACAGCAGACGGTTAAACGACGATAGCCTTATTGAAGAACGGCAGATGAACATAGTGCTGACCTCGTACGATCCGGGACAGTACATTGAGCTGCAAGGTCTATTTGGCGACAATGCGGCAGTGGAACTGACAAAAGAAGGGCGCGATAAACTTGCCTCGCTCGTAGCTTTCCTGTCAGGGAACCCCGCTGTGCAGGTGCAAATGACAACATACTGCGGACTCGAATCGGACAAAGAGTTCAACAAAATAATAGCAGGCCACCGCGCAAAAAACCTGCTTGAATACTTTCAAGCAAAAGTTCCATCGGCAAAAAACATTACCGTCACAAACGGCGGTGCATTCACCCCCAAAAAGGATGGACAAAAGGTGAACGACCTGCTCACCATCAAGTTCGGCGTGTTTTAGCGAACAACTCACAATTTGCTGTAAAACAACGCAAACCATGGAGCAAAAAGCACACTGAAAACTTTTTTTATCAAAAAACCTCAAATTGATACTTTTTTAGTACTTTTGCACTCGCATTTGAGAAAAGAACACGGGGCGTGGCGCAGTTGGCTAGCGCACTTGCATGGGGTGCAAGGGGTCGGAAGTTCGAGTCTTCTCGCCCCGACAACGACAAATGCAGAACAAATGTCTTGATAAGTTACAATAAGAAACGCAACTTTTGAGATTTGAAAAAAGACACTCGCAATGGTCGGTATGAAAGACCGCGAGTGTTTTTTTTTGCACATAACGTAGAATTACTCAAATCCAGTTCCGGTTCACCTGCAAAAGGCTGTGTGAAGAAGCGACAAAATATTTTTTTATTGAAACAGCATGAATTTCAAATAAAAAAACCTATTTTTGCGGATGTGATACACGCTAATGCATCCACTATGTGTATTAGTGTCCGCAACATCAGCAAAACGCCAAAAACAAACCAAAACAAAACCAGCCATGAAAAAATCAGTTATTATCGCCATGACTTTGCTTCTTGGCACAATGGGGTATCTCTGTGCTCAGGACACAATTGACACAAATTATTACAGATACGACCATCATTTTTTCCACCCTTATGGCTTTTCCAACTGTTCCGAAGTGTACCCCAATGGACAGGGATTCAACGAGATGACTAACAATTATGACCTTTTCACCTTTGAGTCAGACAACAACTACCACACCATTTTCCCTTCAGCTCATCTTAATAGGTTCTACATGATGTACATGTTCGGAAAAGAATCGGTTGAAAGAACCATCTATGGAATTGGCATCTGTCTCGACAGCATAGCCGATTTCACCAAAGGCGACACTCTTACCGTTGCCGTTTGCAGATTGTCGGGCGACCGGTCTCACATGGTTGTCATGGATTCCATTTCCATAAAAGGTGGCGAATGGGGGAAGCGGCGATGGATGGAAATACCATTAATGGAGTTGGCTGGCGAAGAGTATCAAGAGGATTATTTAAATTACGGTACCATATTCGACAACTGCATAGGCGAAACGCTATACCGCCAAGTATTAGAGATTTATTTTGATACACCCGTCGAAGCGGGGGAGGTGCCGTATATATTCTTTCGGGCACGGCAGTCGAACCGACATGGCAGCAGGTTTCTTTTTTCGTTTTGCAGTACGTATCAGCTCGGCGCGCTATGTTACTCAACCAATGAATTCACCAATGTGACCGGGCTGGCCAGATCTACATTCTTTTTCCCAATATTGACTCCGTTGCCCGAATGGGAGGAGGCAAGTATGGAACAGGTGATTCCATGGCCGGCAGGAGTTACACCACCACCCGACAATCCACATAACCCGGACAACCCTGATAATCCTGATAATCCGAACAACCCTGACAACCCATCTGGCAACGAAGGAATCGGCATAGCCGACGCCATGTCTGGTGTCACGATTTCCCCGAACCCTTCCGACGGGCTAACCACTGTTTCATGCCCTATGCCAATCGCTGAACTGTCTGTCTTCGACATGTCTGGCCGCAGAATACTGCACAAAACTCCGTACAGTGCAAACGCCAGTATCGACACGTCACCTCTGCGGAAGGGTATATATATCTGGTAAAGGTTACTACGGCTGTCGGTACCAAAACAGGAAACTTGTCGTGAAATAGCGGTCATCTGCGACAAGCCGGTATTCTGGAATCTATCCTCACAATAAACATCCGTTCTTTTTTGTTGTGGCACAAATATACGCGTATCAGCGGCTCACTTGTAGCAGAGCATACTGAAACTGTCGGGGCGAAGCAACTCGTCGGCAACCGATTGAATGTCGGCAGCGGTAAGAGAGCGTATGTCGGCAGCCATTTCATCGATAGTATCCACACGGTCATAGTTGAGGTAAGCCTTGCCAATTGACTGCATCTCGTTGATGGCGGAATCGTTGGTTATCGCCATCTGACCGATATACTGCCGCTGGGCAGCATTGAGTTGCATGGCGGTGAGAGGCTCGGACGAAAGTCTGGCAATCTCGCGCATTATCACGTCGCGCGCATGCTCGGCAGCATCCGTATCGACACCAGCGTAAATATAAAACAGACCCGTGTCGGTAAACGGCACAAACTGGGATTCTATGGTGTAGCAAAAACCGTATTTTTCACGTACCGCCACATTGAGTCGCGAGTTCATGGCCGGGCCGCCAATAATGTTGTTCAGCAAAGAGAAGGCGACCTTACGCTCATCAAACAGGTGTGGTGCCTGACATCCCAAAAGCAGGTGAACCTGATGAGTGTGGCGTGCAACAGTTTTTGAGAAAAAACTGAATGGCACTTTTCCGTCAGATTGCCTGCACAATTGCCCGACAGACTTAGTACTCGTCGGACCCAAGTCTCCAAAATGTTTCTCGGCAATGCGCACAAGTCTTGCAAAGGCAATGTTGCCCACAACGGCCAACACCATGCGATCGGGTGTGTAGTTTGTCTTCAGAAACGAACGTAGGAAATCAGGAGTAAACGACTTGACGTTTCGCTTGCTACCCAATATGTTATGGGCCAAAGGGTGACCCTTGAAAACTAATTCTTCAAACTCGTCGTATATCAGGTCGGCAGGCTGGTCGCGATAGCTGTTTATCTCCTCTATTACAACATCCTTCTCGTTTTCAATTTCGTGGGACGGGAAAACCGAGTGAAAGAGAACATCGCTGAACAGTTCGATACAACGTTCGATATGTTCGGCCAGCGAAGAGGCGTAGATACAGGTTTCCTCCTTAGTTGTAAACGCATTGAGCTCGCCGCCCACTCCGTCGATGCGGTTCTGGATATGGTAGGCACGGCGGTGCTCGGTGCCTTTGAAAATGGAGTGTTCGATAAAGTGGGCCGCACCCTCCTCGGCGGGACTCTCATCACGCGAGCCGACATTGATATAAACCCCCGAATAGGCCACCTGCGAGGCTGTGCGACGAAAGACAATTTTCAGTCCGTTTGGCAATATATGGTATTGGTACAACTTGTGACTTTTTATTTAGAATAACGTTTTACTGTGGAAATCAATGACAGAGAAAGCGCCGAGAATATGGCACCGGCACAGGTTAGCAGTGTGTCCTCGGTCAAACAAGAGACTATGACAATGGTTGCACAGGCAATCCACAGGGTGTTTCGCCATAGGCGCTGCCGCACAAAGGCCCATACGGCAACGGCACACAATGCAGCAAAAGCAATCAGTCCGAATGACATCATAGTGAAAAGATACTGGTTGTGTGGAAGCATATCGGTCTCGGCAAGCGGCGAACGGGAAAGAGTGAGCTGACGGTGGAGTTCGCTCCTGACATCGCCTGTGCCAACCCCGTGAAGCCAGTTGTCAGCAACCACACCCCATGCAGCCGACCAAAGCTCTATTCTCTGAAGCATGGTGAACCCTCGCACGGAATGGAAACAGCGGTAGTTTTCGTACTCGAAAAGCATAACGTAGACCATTCGGCGAATGCTTGCCTTCTGGTTGTAAACCGGATTAGCAATTCCCTGCTCGATAGCCTTGATATCGCCCCGACTGAGAGTCATTACACCTGCACTGTCCTTGCTTACTCCCATAGCGTTGAGATAGCGCACAAGCGCGGAACCGACCGGGTATCCAACGGGTGTTAGCGAATCGTATGACATCCCGCTTACGCGCCCCCACTGCCTGCGCAGTTCAGGTTCGCAAACAAAATCGTTTACTTTGCGCCCACATTCAATCAAACCGTCGCGGGCAAAGGTATACGGGTTGCCAGCTACCGTATAGCGCGACTGGTCGGCATGTTCGAGCCTCGGCGTGTAGTATTCGTTTACATAATGGCAGCAAAGTCCGGCCACAGAGCCAACCGACAGTAGGACAACACACAAAAGCATCAAGCGTACTTTCAACCCATTGCCACATTGTTTGCCACTGGTTTTGGAGAAAAACGACCTGCCGAAACTGAACAACAAGACAACCAATGCAGTCACAAGTAGTATTATCAAACCGGTATAAGACTGCAACAAAAGCAGAAAGAACAAAAACCAAATAACAAGAACCACAGCAAGAACAGGCCTCACAACCGCAAACCACATCTGCTTCGCAGGCTTGCGTCCGGTCGCGAAGCACTTGGCCATCGAAGCGACGAGAATGCATACTGCGAGACATGTGTTCAGACTAAATCGAATATGCGAAATATAGGGTACAATCGCGCGATAGGGCAAATCGGGGATTGTCAGCCACCGCACAAAGCCTATGACCGAAACCACAAGCACAGTGCCGACATATCCCGTTGCAACAATCCGTAGCTGTCGGCTTGCCAGCGGGCGAGATGTAAGCACCACCAGCGGAATTGCCAGAAGAGGCAGAGTCTGCCGCAAACTGTCGAGACCGACTATAATGTCGTCGCTCCACACAAGACCAACGACAGAAACCAGGAATATAGCCATCGAAAAATGCAGCAAACCAAGCTGCGCAAATTGTGCAAACTTGCGTTTCATATCCCACTCCAGAAGCCAGTTGGCAAACAGCAACGTCCATGCCAGATTCATCATAAAATTGGATGTGACGGCACTGCCGGCGAGAAGTGTCAGAAGCAGAATGTATATAATTCTATGTACCCTTAAGCGTTTGATAGCGCGAGTGTCGTTTGAAGAGTCAAAACAGCCTGACAACACGTTGACGCAACCCGTTGTGTCAACGTCCGAGTATTTTGTTGTATCGAGCCTTGTCGGTAAGTATTTCAACAGCCTTTAGCACATCTTTGTCCTCTTTGAGCGAACCCTCTACCCTACCCTTTTGGTAATAATAGCGCGAAAGAATTTCATTTTTAAGCATCTCGCTGACTTCCTGACGGTACTTGGTCAAATCGCCGGCTTTGTCGCTCTTGATTTTAGCTTCGAGCGAGGCAATGTCATCCGCTACGGCATCATAATATTTCTCTTCTTTGGCAATGTCCTTCAACTCGTCGAGGTATTTCTCCGTAGTTGTTGAGTATTCATAGTCCTTGTCCGAAAGAAATTGTCTGAAATCGTTATATATCTGGTCAGTAATTTCAAATTGCGATGCATCGGGTATAGACGCATGGGTCTTCGCAAAAAGAGTTGCATAGTCGAATATCAGAAACTTCTGAATCAGTGCCACCGAGAGGGCCGACATATAGTCCTTCTCCACCTCGATGTCGGGTTCTATGCCGAACCCGTCATATACTGTGCGCCCGTTACGGGTCTTGAAAGCGGTTTTGAGCGAGTCGGGCACACGCACAGCGCGCCCGTTCTCGTCACGGTGCGAATAGTCGACAGCCTGAATACACCGCCCCGACGGGATATAGTATTTGGAAACCGTCACCTTCATTTGCGTGTTGTAGGCCATCGGAAGTATATTCTGAACCAGACCTTTGCCATACGAACGGCTTCCGATGACGACCGCTCTGTCGAAATCCTGGAGGCTACCGCTCAAGATTTCCGAGGCCGAGGCACTGTAGCCGTCGATAAGCACAGCTATGGGTATTTCGGTATCCTCGGGCGCATTGCGAGTATAGCTTTTCACGTTCTTCGAAACAATCTTGCCCTTTGTTTCCACAACCAGTTCACCACGCTTCACAAACATGCCGACAATCTCGACAGCCTCGTTCATCAAGCCGCCGCCATTGCCGCGCAAATCGATGATAATGCCGTTCATCTGCGGATTTTGGCTTTTCAGTTTCTTAAAAGCGTCGCGCACATTCTTACTTGCATCCTGCGTAAACTCGGTTAGTTTGATATAGCCGACACCGCCGCCCACCATGCCGCTATATGGGACATTGGGAAGCTTGATTTCCTGTCTTGTGAGGGTGCGCTCGAAGAGTTTGCCGTCACGCTCCAGTTTGAGTTTCACCTGCGTACCCGACTGACCTCGCATTGCGCTCGACACATCCGAGGTTGTTTTTCCGTCGGTCGTCACGCCATTGACCTCAACTATACGGTCGCCAGCTTTCAAACCCGCCTTGTCGGCCGGCAAAGCCTCGTAAGGCTCGGCCACGTAAATTTTGCCACCCTGCTGGTGAATGAGGGCCCCCACGCCACCATATTCGCCAAGCAACTGCAGCTTCACATCCTCCATATCGCTCTCTGCGTAATAGTTGGTATATGGGTCGAGCGAGGCAAGCATTGCATCGATGGCTGTCTTCATCAGCTTCCCCGGATCGACATCGTCAACGTAATTCTTGTGCACATTTTTGTATACATTGGCGAAAATCTCAAGGTTTTTCGATATTTCGAACCCCTTGTCCTGTGCATAGGCAACACTTGCAAGCGAACGCGTCAACAGCAATATCGCTATAAACAACTGAAAAAAATTCCTCATTTTATTGCACTTTTACCTGATTTATTTATTCTCGACAAATTTTTTGAGCGAAATCTCGTCGGGCGACACAAACCAAACCGTGTCGTCACATTCAAAGACCGTGTTAGCGGGCGGATTTACGATATATTCGTCATCGCGCTGAATGGCTATTATCATTCCGTGATGCCGTTTTTGGAAGTCCGAATGAGAGAGTGTCTGTCCAATTAGCGGACCTGACGGAAGTACCACATAGCGGTAGATATGCATCTCGTTTTCCGAATGGTCACGTATGAGCATAGACGGCTCGACCTCAATCACGGCACGGAAACGCGCAATCTGCTCTTCTGTGCCGATTACCGTCAGACGGTCGCAGGGCATCACAACCGTGTCTTTCGACGGCAAATCGTACACATTCTCGCCGCGTTCAACTGACACTACGTTCACACCATAGTCCTGACGAAAACCCGAATTCAGCAATGTCGTGCCGACATATTTCGAAAACTGGCTAACCGTTACCCTTTCCATCGAGAACTGCTGTTCCATGCTACTGGGAATTTTGAATGATGTCTGAGCCTGACGCGAATTGAAATTGGTCATGAAGCGCGTCTCTATTTGCTTATAAAAACCGTTCACTTTGCCCGAAAAACGGACCATTATGAAGACAAATATGGCAATGATGAGTATCAAACCGAAAGCAAGGCTGATGTAACGTCCTATGGCAAAACCGAGCAGCGTGATAGCCGCAAAATAGCGCAATAGTATCATCGGAACAACAACTGCTTGGCTGTAGCGATATTCCTCAAGCAACGATTTGACATTAGCACGGCTGAGGTTCTTGCGAGCCAATGCCCACAGAAAGGGAGCCATCGCCATTATCGTTATCAACAAGCCTATGACATTACCCCACAACGAGGGTTCGCCAGCGGATGTAACAAATATGTTGTTGAGCAACGGCTTCAGAACAAAAACCGATATGAGCAACAGCGCGAGACTCACAGTCCCGTATATTACAACCGCTGTCAACTGTTTGCGAACGAACACCTTGACCGACGCGCTTGCATCGGCGTTTTTCGACTGGCTGCTATACCGTTCCAGCCCCTCTTTCCACCGCTGGGGCAGGCGTTTCCACAACCGTTCATAAGCCGGCAAACCCGACTTTATCATATATGGGGTCACAAAAGTGGTGATAATCGACACCGAAACAATAATCGGGTACAACTCGTCCCTTATCACCCCATAAGAGAGGCCAAGTCCTGCGATGATGAACGAAAATTCACCAATCTGGCAAAAACAGAAACCGCTCTGCATAGCAGTCTTGAGCGGCCGCCCTGACAACAGTACCCCCAAGGTGGCCGAGAACGACTTGAACAGAACCACAGTGAGAGCAATAACTACCACCGGCAGCCAATACTTCGCTAGCACTGCGGGGTCGACAAGCATACCGACGCTTACAAAAAAGACCGCGCCGAAAAGGTTTTTTATAGGAGTGATGACCCGGTGTATCACGTCGGCCTCAATCGTCTCGGCAAGAATAGCTCCCATGACAAAAGCGCCAAGGGCTGTCGAAAAACCGGCTGCATCGGCCAGCACCACCATACCGAAACACAAGCCCACCGCCACGATGCAGAGTATCTCCTCTGTCATGAAACGCCGCATCCATCTCAAAAAGGTGGGTATAAGAAATATGCCAAAGGTAAACCACACTATCAGGAAAAATGCAAGCCAAAGCATCTTCATGCCAAGTTCGCCCCCGTCGAACGTCTTGCTCACCGAAAGCGTACCCAACACCACCAACAACAGCACCGCAATCAAATCCTCCACTACCAACACGCCGGTCACTGTTCCGGTGAATTTTTGCTGTTTCAGTTTGAGGTCGTCAAACGACTTTATGATGATTGTCGTCGACGAAATGGAGAGCATACACCCGAGGAATATGCCTTCCATCGTGGCAAAGCCCAACATTCTCCCCACCGCATTGCCAATCAGAAACATCATGGCCAGTTCGGTAAAAGCCGTTATCGCCCCCGTGCCGCCGACTTTTTTCAGTTTCTTGATACTGAACTCCAACCCCAAGGCAAACATAAGGAAAACAATACCTATGTCGCTCCAAAGCGTCAGGTTCTCGTCACCTTTTATCACTGGAAACCACGGGAAATGCGGACCGATGAAAAAACCCGCTACAATATACCCTAAAACCAACGGCTGTTTCAGCCACTTGAATATCACTGTGATAACACCTGCCGTTATGAGGATGAGCGCAAGTTCGCGAAAGAGGGGGTTCAGTTCAGCCATTGATATTTCATTATGTATGCCTGTTCGCCGTTTGCCAATAAGCCATTAGTCCACAAATTCGAACAATAAATTAACGCAAAAAAAAGGACATTATTATATATCGGCATACTTGTTCTAAACCCGACTTTCACTCGCTGTAAACCGACCGCAGGACACTAAAAACTTAAATCGACATAGACCGGCAGATGGTCGCTAAAACCCCCTCGGTATTTTTGCCCACTGTAGGTTCGAAAAGGCCGTTCAGTGGCGTGGCGCTCGTCGCGTTCAATCATGAAATCCGGTCTGAAAAGAACAGCTCTCGGCATTACGGAAGCCCTGTCTGCGCCAGGCATCTTTATCATAATCTGATCCAGATAGCTCCAATGACCGCCATAGTTATGGCTTCCCTCATCCTCGCCGAGTGCATACATGAGGTTTGTCAACCCTTCGGCATTCCTGCCTTTCGAGTCAAACCCGAATGCGCGACGGAATTCCGCCTCGTGAGGGTCTGCATTGAAGTCGCCTACCACAACAACCGCCGCCATAGGATGCGCCGAGGCGACCGTATCAACAATATTGCGCACGGTTTTCGCTATTCTCCTGCGGTGCCGATCGGCATTATCTCCACCTAACTTCGAGGGCATGTGGCAAACCAAAATATAAAGACTGTCGCCCGTAGCCGTCACACCACCTACCATAAGCACATCACGGGTGAAATAATTCGCCGCGCTGTCGGACATATTCACCGGCTTCGAACGAAATGGCTTGAATTGGTTCTTGCGGTAGAGTAGTGCACAGTCGATTCCACGCATGTCGGGCGAGTCGTAATGTATCCACCCGTAGTTCAACTTGCGCAACGGTGTGGCGCGACACAGCTGCTCCAACACGTATTTGTTTTCAACCTCGGCCAAACCCAACACCATTGGCGCCCCCATAGCCACTATGACCTTGTATATGTTGTCCCGCTTCAGCTCGAACCGTTTCGTGTTCCAATGGTTTTCGCCCTGAGGAGTGAATGCGTCGTCGTTTTTCAGAGTATCGTTGCGTGTGTCGAAAAAATTCTCCACATTCCAAAATGCCACCCTCGCGTTCTGGCCACACATCGTATTGAGAGATGAATAAAGCATCATTGCAAAACAGAACGCCAATCGTATATGCACAAAAAACTTCAAAAGCCGTTTCTATATAATCGCTGATTCACAACACCTTTTCGAGTTCCCACATGTGGTTACTGTTCGAACCTTTGAGCAGTATAGCGGCTCCGCTGAGCGGTTTGTCGGAAAAATGGGCACAAGCCTCCGCGCTGTCGGCAAACCACAATACGGCAGGCCATTGCCTGGCAAAAGCGAACTCCTCGCCTATCAGCACAACCCCGTCGAAGTCGCATCGGCACACCAAGTCCATAATACGGCGGTGTTCCGCATTGCTTTCTGCCCCAAGTTCCTTCATTCCGCCAAGCATCACAACGCGTTTTTCGGCATCAATCTCGGCAAAGCTTTTCACGGCGGCCTCCATGCTTGTCGGGTTAGCGTTGTAGCAGTCCATCAGCAGAAGGTTGCGTCCGGTTTGCTTAAGTTGCGAGCGGTTGTTGCTGGGGCAATACCCTTCCAGTGCCTCCTTGATCTCGTACAGTTCCACTTTGAAATGCCTTGCCACCGCCAGGGCTGTCAGGGCGTTGCCGTAGTTGTAAGCGCCAAAGAGACGGGTACTTATGTTGTAAACCCTGTCACCATCCTCAGTATAGAAAGCCATGTACGGTTTCGCACCGATGCAAGTTGCCGTGGCAACAGTCGTGCCACCAACGATTTTGAGAGCTTCGTTGTCCGCACTGCCGTATGCCATAACCATTGCGTTTGTGCATTTCACAGCCTCTGCAAGCAAAATATCATTGTCAGCATTTACAAATATCGTCCCTGCATGCGAGTCCAAAAAGCGATAAAGTTCGGTTTTGGTCCTCACCACACCCTCAAAACTTCCGAAACCCTCCAAGTGAGCTTTGCCCACGTTTGTAATCAATCCATAGTCAGGCAATGCAATATCGCAAAGATCTGCGATTTCGCCAGGATGGTTGGCCCCCATTTCCACAACCGCTATTTCACAATCGACGGGTATCGACAGCAGGGTCAGCGGCACCCCAAGATGATTATTGTAGTTGCCCTGTGTCGCATGCACTTTGTAACGCCGCCGCAACGCCGCCGCAACGAGTTCCTTCGTTGTTGTCTTCCCGTTGGTGCCGGTGATAGCGATAACCGGTATTGCAAGATGTTGCCGGTGCAACCGAGCCAAATCCTGCAGTGTAGCAAGCACATTGTCCACCACTATGCAACGTGGATTGGATGCGTAGGCGTTGTCGCTCACAATGCACACTGCCGCACCCTTTTCGATGGCAGAAGGCACAAACTCGTTTCCGTCGAAATTGTTTCCTTTCAGCGCGAAAAACAGAGATCCGTCGGTAATAGAACGCGAGTCGGTAGTCACGTTGCGAGTGTTGAGGTAAAGTTCGTAAATGGTATCAATGGTGTTTTGCATGGAGTAGACTTGTGGGTTGGTGGATTTGTCAATCTGGTATTCTTCGGGGGTATGGCAGACACTTGCCCACACCCTTCATCTTTAAGAAATAACGCATGCCAGTGCCGTTTATTTCACAAAAGGATTATCATCTATCCGTATTTTACGATTGGCCACTCGCAGCTCAAAGCAGTTTCAGGGCAATCGCAGCGCACGCCTCCGCGTCGGCCAAGGCGTGGTGGTGGTTGTCGAGGCGATATCCGCAGGCTTTGCTTACGGTGTGAAGTTGATGGTTGGGCAACCAGGGCAGCTCGCTACGCGAAGCCCTCAAAGTGTCGTAAAAACAGTATCCTGGCCAATCCATTCGATAAACCTGCATTACGGATCGCAGACATCCCTCGTCGAACATCGCGTTATGCGCCACCAGGGGAAGCCCATCAAGCAGCGGTTCAACACGATGCCAGACATCGGGAAACAGGTCAGCACCGTCGGTGTCGTCATGATCCAAGCCGTGCACACGCTGGCAAAACCAGCTGTAGTAGTTCGGTTCCGGACGTATAAGACTGTAGAAACTGTCCGTCACAAGGCCACCCCTTACCACCACCACGCCAACGCTGCAAACGCTTGAGCGGCATCCGTTGGCAGTTTCAAAGTCTATGGCTGCAAAACTATCCATTATTTTTTATTCTATCGCCACAGAACTCCTTTCGTCTACAGGTTTTACACCATATCCCCTGCCAGACACCGTCCAGATGGCCAGCGGCTGCATCCACAAGATTTTCGTTATCTGTCAGTATTCCGGACTCAAAATTACGGGCATCTTGCCCCTTCATACCAATGCCCGCGCCCGTGAGATTGGCAGAGCCGATATAGGCGGTCGAGCAGTCGAATATCAACAATTTGAAATGTACCCTCGGACAGAGACGGCGTTCAAGGCGCGACCATAGACCAGGGTGTTTGTCGAAATCCTGCCGGAAATTATCGCCCGGTTCCTTGGCGTGCAGCAGTCGAACATCGACACCGCGCTTAAGCAACCCGTCAAGTATTGCAAGAAAAGGCATTGCCCTGCCGCGAGCAAACCCCACATAGAGGTCTTTTAAGTCTGCAGTCGCGATCCACAGGTCGTGTCTCACCTGCGAGCAGCGGTACAAAACCTTGGTGTAGTGTTCTTTATCGGCGATATATTCTAACATATTGATTTTGTAAAGATACACAAATTATGCCAACCGAATACTACAAACAACGTCTGTCGAGGCAATTGTACACATCCTTTGTATCGACAACTACTTATCATAAGTAATATGGCAGAACCATACTGGTCCACACCGCGAGGGGCTAATCCCCTCGGACGCAGAGCCCAGCAGTTCAGTGACCAGGTAGCCGCTTACGGCGATTGATGCAACCCGTAACCGCAGGCGGCCAATTATCAATGGCCGCCTTGCTTTTGAAATGGCAAGGATATGGGAGAGCCGAGAGTTTACATACCCAAGCGACGGCTTTCAGCAGCATCGAGAGAAATAAAGTCGATACTGGAGGATTTGAAAACCAAAGGCAAGTCAATGCACAGACCTTTCTCAATCGGAAGGGTAGAAAGACGTATGGCGGATTTTGCAAAAGATAACAGAATAACCCTTGCTTCCAATTCCGTGTATATGTCTGTCAAATCAATAACACACTCACGGCGCAAAAGCAAGCAAGAAAAAGATTTAATCGTATCGGACAATGATTTAATAGGGTTTCCCTCTTCACGTAGGAGAATGGATTTGTACTATGACGGAAATAAATTCGCCTAAGGCGTGGGACGGCGTAGAGCCGCGCCTGTCACGTGAAGAGGACATAGAGAGCAAGATAGGCGACACCAACAACTATTTCGCCGACCCCATCGCGCTCGCCACCGCCGATGTGGTGCAGAGCATGTTCGACCCCTACACTCCGGCGAAACTTCTGCAAGCCACAGGCCAGAACTCGAAGTTCGAGTATGTGAACCCGCCGCAGTCGTCCGAACTGCGCAGGTCAGAGAAAGACGACCTCAAGGAGAGCATCCTCTTTGACACGTTCACGCCCGACCTTTCGTTCGAGAACCTGCGAGGCATGGGGACGCTGTCGGGTGTCGCCATCCGAAACTCGATGGCGCTGGGCTACATGAAACGGGCGAACCGCATGGAGATACACGAGGAGCTGATAGACCGCGAGAAGAACGTCATCCTTGCCGTGCTGAAATTTCTGCATCCCGACATGGCGGCAAGGCTGGACACGCTGAAGATAGGGTTCGAGTTCGGCGAGCCGTTCATGGACGAGGAGAGCGTTGCCGCAGTGGGAAAGCATGACACACATGAAAGTGAGGAAGAGCAAGGTACAGAGCCCCAGCAGGCAGAGGGCGACAATCCGAGTGGTCAAGACGCGAAATAAAGCATAGCAGTTTACAGTAAAGCATAGCAGTCCGTTCCCGATGCAGGGGGCGGGCTTTTTGCACAAGTCATACTCTTTCGAGAACGGCGAGAAACTCCTCCCGTGTCGTGCCGAGGTCGCGTATTGCGTTCTTTACCACGTATTCGGGTACTGGCTCGTTGTGTGTCTGGAAAACAACGGTACGGGTCAAGACGGGGCTATCCTATATCTCATGACCGCCTTTCGTCCTTGTCGGCACAAGACCGTACTCGCGGAGCACAGAACGAAACTCGCGCAGAGTGATGTTCGACAGTTTCTTCATACAGCGGTAATGCGGAAAGGGGTGCGGATTTTTGGGTAATCCAAGGGACCGCCAAGCAGGTCGGACACCTCCCGTTTCTGTACCAAGACGTTGAACGGCGGCGGTGTTACGTTCCGTTTGGTCACAGACCAACCGTGCCGTTTCAGGTCTTCCCACAGCGTCCCCTTTTCAAGGCAGGTCTCGACATAAATCTCAAACCGCTCGCGAAAATTCTCGATAGCGTCCTCCTTGCTCGTCCCCGATGTGCTGATGTCGAGCGATGGACAATAGGAAACATAGAACTTGTGTTCCCTGAACACGTAAATATCGACATTGATTTTTAGGAAGTCGCGCGATGCGGAAACCGTGTCTTTCTTGCTGTTATCTTTCATTGTATGGGAAATAATGTGCAACATTACACAAATCTTGCAAATCCGCAAAACTATCCATGTAGACAGGCAATAAACAGAGCCGCCAGGGAAACGGCAAGGGTAAGCAGTCCGACCACCACGCAGACAACAATCCAGTTTACGGGATTGCGCAGGTACGGATTGTCCTGGATGTATGACATGCCGTAAGGGGTGAGGATAGCCCCGACGGGGGTGTGTCCCTCCTCGAACACGGCACGGACAAGTCCGAGGTCGTACAGGCGGCAGACGGCGGATAGGTCGAAGTCGCTCAAATGACCGAAGTCCGACACGGCCAGCGTTCGCAGCACGTGCTTTTCCCTATCAGAGAGCCTTATGCGTTTCATCGCTCCTGCGGTTCTGTGTCCTTTGGCTGCTGTGTGTCTGACGGGGTGTCCTCTGCCCTGACATACAGGGTAATCCTGCCGCCACAGTGAGGACAGAACAGCCCCTGCCCGTTGGTGTGTTCCGGCTGCTGTGCCGGAGCGGACGAGGGAACGGGGGGCTCCGACAGCAAGTCCGACACCGTGATGCCAAAACCATGTGCTATCCTTTCAAGCGTAGAGAGCTGGGGGTTGCCCTTGCCCAAAATAATGTTAAAGGTATTTTCTTTCATGCCAATTCTGGCTGAAAGTTCTTTTTGTGTTATGCCATATTGTTTGCATAACATCTTCACATTGTCTCTGATATTCATTTGATACTATTTAAAACCGAATGCAAAAATACAGCTATTATTAGAATTATTCTAAAAAGATAGTAGAGAAATATAAAAAAAACACAATAAAATCAAATTGCAAAACATTAAATTTTACATTTTATAAAATTTTTAAATTACTTAAAATGATATATAATACAAATTGATAAATGTTAAAATTTGAAGGTTTTTAAATTAATTGTTGCATATTTGAACAATAGCTGTATCTTTGTATCGAAAACAAAACAGAAACAATATCGAGGCCGCGTGGCAAATCAAGAGCGACACTTGACTCGGCACAAGTTGCAAAATGCACCCAAAATACGCTATAATTATACCACGTTGGCGTAATTCCGATTTATCTCTGATTGGTGCAGAACGCCCACATTTGCGTTACAATTAATTTAGTGCAAATAAAAAAGCACCGAATCCCGGTGCTGTTAAGTGGAAGTTATCGGATTCGAACCAATGACCCCCTGCTTGTAAGGCAGGTGCTCTGAACCGGCTGAGCTAAACTTCCGTTATGCGGTTTCGCTATCCGAAACCGAGTGCAAAGATACGAATATTTTTTTTAAGTGCGCGAAAAAACATCAACGACGAAACTTTGTAGACTCAACTACCAAGTGCAACACAGTTGTGCAAATATAGCATAAATTTAAGTTTGGGGGTATCGAAGTTCAAAAGTTTTCTCGGGCGGAGGTTG
>CAJONE010000021.1 GCA_905235855.1 uncultured Bacteroidales bacterium | reverse complement strand
GTCGCAGGCTGTCATGTAGTGCGGTGTGTATTCGCTGTGGTATACCGTGAGGTGCAGCGTGGTGACCGAGTCGCAGCCCGCAACGTTGGGACAGGTAAAAGTCGGCGTTTCGGTCGATTCGGTGTATGTGTTGCCGTGCCATTCATAGGTTTCACACGCCACGTCCTCGAATATTGCGCTGTTCGAGTGGCGAACGGTTAAGTTGAGCGTCACGGTGCTGTCGCAGCCTGCGGCATTAGTGGTCTGGTAGGTGGCCGTGTTGTTCGATTGGGTATAGGTAGTACCGTGCCACGTGAACTCGTCACACACGTCGAAGGTTTCGATACCTGTGGTGTGAGTGCCATTGGTGCCTACGGTGACGGATTTCTCAATTGAGCATTCGGCTGCATCAGTGATTGTGACTGTATAAGTTCCAGGCGCAAGGTTTACTAGTGTTGTACCGGTTTGAGAACTCACATCGGTGGCACCTGCTCCGGTCGATGACCATGAATAAGTGTACTGCTGAGAACCGCCGGCCACACCCGAAAGCGTCACGGTGCCATCGTGGCCACCTTCACAACTCTCGTTGGTATGGGCGAGTTCGTTGGCGGTCAAGGCGGATGGGACAACCACATTAATATAACGTTTCACCTGGTTTCCGCAATGGTCTGTGACAGTCACCTCAACAGTTGTGGTCACGGTTATGTCGTTGAGTGGCAGCGGCTGCTGTATCATCTCGGCAATGCCACAGTTGTCGACAGGCTGTAGAATGGCCACAATGTCGGGTATACGGAAGCGGCAGTCCTGTCCCATCACCTCGGCCGGAACCTCGGTATAGTCGGCCATATCGTTTACGAAATATGGATTCTCGTTGTCGACGGCGCTGAAGGTGACGGTAGCGGTGTCCATACAGCCGTTAGCATCGGTGAGATAGAGCGTCTCGTTGAATGTGCCGCAGGTGCCGGTGGCAGATATACTGGCCGTTGGGGTGGCGCCAATATAGTCGCCCGTCCAACTATATATATAAGGTGTCTGTGCGTTGCTGATTGTAGGTGTTATGACATAGTTACCGGCCATAAGCGGACAACCGCCCGCACCGGCAGGTGCCGGCAAAGTGACGTCAGGCTTCGGATAGGCCTGCACGGTAAGCACCACCAGCGAGTCGCAGCCGTTGGCCGTAGTGAAATGCTGCTGCAGATTGCCCGCCGTTGCAAAATCGCCCCAGTCGCCATACCAGTTGTTGAGTGGGAAATTGTCGGGGCAGATGATAGTGTCGTGAGAAACCGTGATCTCGTTGCTGATTACGAGATTAAGTGTTATGATGCTGTCGCATCCCATGACCGTCGTCAAGTTGGCGGTGTAAGTTCCCGATTGAGAATAGGTCTGACCATTGACCGGCCAAGTGTAGGAATCGCACGACTGAATTTCGACCGTGTCGTAAACGGAACCTGAAACAGTTAGGACAAGGGTGGCTGTATCGGGGCATCCCTGCGGGGTGAGTCC
Source organism: uncultured Bacteroidales bacterium (assembly GCA_905235855.1). GTDB lineage: Bacteria > Bacteroidota > Bacteroidia > Bacteroidales > P3 > Colimorpha. The sequence goes on along the minus strand of CAJONE010000021.1, from coordinate 24,682 downwards.
GGCATCGACATAGGTGCCAGATGCCGTGTAGGTCTGGTTGTTGCGTGCCCAAGTGTAGGGTTCGCACTGTCCGCCGTCAACAACCTCGGTGCTGTGAACAGTCGGGTTCATGGTGACCGTCACAATGTTTTCGTAGGTGCTGGTGCAACCATATTCATCGCGAAGGAAGAGGTCGCACGATTCGGTGCCGTTAAAATCGTCGGGGGGGACGATTTCCATGTATACACCACTCTTGCTTGAGTTCCATCCGCATGTGACCCATGAGGAGTCGAGGTCAACCTCATAGCTCCAGCTGTCGGGCAGAAGTTCCTCGTTGAGGCCAAGTTCCCAGTGGAATATATGCCCATTGTCGCCGCCCCAGCCGTCGACCACCTCGATTGACCAAGTGCCGTTTAGCGGACAGCCTATAAGATTGTCGAAAGACTGGTATGGATGGTAGATTTGCGACATGTCGGAGAAATGAGATGAATCGACAGTATAGCTGCGATCGTTACCGACGTTTTCTGATTCATAGACGTATCCATAGGCACCGCCGGCATAGGTGTAGCCGCGTGAGGTATTGCTCGACCAGATGTAGGTCCAGCCTGTGCCGGGTTCGTTGCCCGAAGCTGACGGGTCGCAATCGCTGCTGTTTCCAGAATTTGGCTCACCGAAGTCGGTACTTGTTGAGCCGGTGCCTTCCCATGTGCTGAATCCCGAAGGAATCGAATCGTGGCATGTGGCAATTCCGTTTCCGCTCTGAGGCAGTATAACCGCACGGCTTCCGTTGGGGCAGGTAATGGCGATGTATATATCGCCGATGAACGTATGTTCGAGGCTTGCAGCCACATACAGTATATCGTTAGCGTTGCGGACAGTGGCGCCCTGCGAGAAGTCGGCAAATGTTACCGACGACTTGTAGAAGCATCTGCCGTTGCAAGGCTCGCCGTCGGGCAGCAGCACAGTGTCGGTCACTCCCAACGTGGAAGCAGAAATGCCCGAAGGTCTCACAACATCAATAGCACCGACACCATCGGTGGAGACGTATATGTTGAACGGTTCGCCATGGCAGAGATTGAAGCTTGGACGTGTGGCTACCTCGAACACACCCGCCACACGGATACGTATCGGAATCGAGAGCGAGCAACTGCCCGAACCAGTCTTGCGGATGTTGAGCGTGAGGTTGTATCCAGCTGTGTGGTCATAGGTGTATGTAAACGACGTGCCGGTATTTTCGGTTATCAAACCTCCAGTGGAGGATGCCAAACGCCACGTGTAGGAATAGTTCGTGCAGGTGGTGCGCGGCACAACACGCAGGGTCATGGCGGTGTTGAGGCATACGTCAGCATAGTAGTATCCATCATCGGCAAGCTGAATCGGCATAGGCTTCGCATCTTGATAGATATAGAAACCCTCGGGGTCGCAGCACGAAAGGTTGTTGTTGGCCACCGTCCAGTTAATCGTCACCGTTTTCGAGCATCCGTTGGCGTTTGTGGCAGTGATTGTGAACGAGCCGCTCCCTGCAGCCGTGGGAGTGCCGCTGAAAGAGCCGTCGCTGTTGAGCGTCAACCATGCCGGCATGCCGGAGGCCGAGAATGTGGCATTTTCGTGCGAGCCGCCAGGTGCATAGCCGTACATAGGCACATTCACATAGCCGCTCACGTTTGTGGTGGCAGCATCGTAGATCACCTCGAACACATGAGCAACCGAGGGAACACGCGAACTGTAGCAGTTCTGCACCGTGTTGTATGCGGCAACATAGTAGGTAGTCGTGGCGCTCACCGTGGGCGAGAAAGTTTCGCCTGTACCGACCGGTGTTGTTGCAGTAACACCGTCAAACCACTGAATTTCCAACTCGCCGTTGTCGTCGCGTACGGTGGCAGTAAGATCCACTTGCTGACCGTTGCAGACCCAAGCGCTCTGTGCCGAAGGGATAGCAGCCGGACATATTACTTGCAACTCATAGGAGTCGCGCGCCTGGCATATATCTCCGTCAATGGGAACCATAACCGAGATGGTGGTTGTGCCGAGGCTGTGGGTTGTTATAACACCGTTTTCGTCAACAGTGGCAACCGACGGGTCGGATGAGGAGAACTGAGCCTGAGCGTTGTTGCCACCTCGGTTGAGGGTGATGGATGGCTGCCCGCCGAGATAGCACATGGCCAAGGAATTCGAGAAACCGAAGTTTTCAGGAATAATGGAACATTGCTCAATACACAACTTCATGTTGGGTCGCGAAGTGGTATATGAGGTACTGCCAGAGTAACCTGTAATGCTTGCCGGCACCGCATCGTAGGTGTCGCTATAGGCGTATGCCATAGTGTTTCCCGTTGTGGTTGTATAGTAGAAGGAAGTGCTTGAGTAGTCGGACGCGCCGCAGTCTATGGCCACAACAAGATTACCGGTACCGGTGTAGAGGAAAGGCTCATCGAACGGGAAATAGTTCCAACCAGCCTCCACATGCCAGTTTGTATTTCTGTACACATGCTGGAACTCGGATATTGGTATCCAGTTTGGAGGGGTGGCTGCATTGAACGAGGCCTGACTGCTCTCGCATACATACACATCGATTGTACGCGATTGAGAGTTGGCCGCCGAGGCGTTGAATGCAATTTGGGATATCAAACCCGGATTACCCACCTCGTCCGCGGAATAAATCATCTGGTTATAACTGTTCTTGTAGAGTCCGTATATAGGGCCGGAACCGATGGTTGACGTACCCATGCCAAGATTCAGACATCCGTCGTTAACGTTGATGGTGTAGGATGTCATTTTTGAACATGTGTTGCCCGATACTGGCACAAAGGCCGTAATGACAGTCGTACCCTCCTGACCCGTGAAAGAGACCTCACCGAGCGAATTTACGGTTGCTACGTCGGTGTTTGACGAGCTATAGGTGGGCGTGCCCGCCGGGGTAAGATTGTTCACAAGCGTAGGGGCGGTGAAAGGAGTGCCAATAACATGGTTGACAGACGTCACCACCGTCGAACCGTTGCGGAATTCGAAAGTGCCGGTGCGCTGCACCGAGCAGCAGTTGCCATAAGTGAAACGCGTGTTGGCACGGTAACCATAGGTTGTGCCAGAGTTCGTGCCAGGGTGTGTGGATCCGTATGAAGCATCGCCATCGCTTTGGCGGTAGAGGCCGGGGTTGGCCGAGCCGTCGACCGAGGAATAGTACCAAGTGACAGAACTGTTGTAGCTTGAGGCCGTCCTCGAAACAACCACTACCAAATTGCCGCTGCCGTCATATTCGTAGGGCGTATTAAGTGTAAACGTTTGCCACTCGCCACTCGCCACATTGCCAAGCACCACGTTGGTGCCACTGTATACAAGTTGCAGACTGCCAGCGGGAGTCCAGTCTGTTGTTGAAGAGTGGGATGCAGACGAACGAGTACCCATGTAAATCTTGAGCGTGGAAGCCGTATGAGTGGTAGTGGCAGACGCTGCGCTTTGGAATGCGATTTTCGTAATGCTGCAACCAACGGATGCCGATACCTCCGACGGCTGGAAAATCATTTCATGCCACGAGTTGTTGTACAGGAGGTTGAACGGCGAAGTGTAGCTCGACGACGTACCCGTGCCGCAGGTTATTGTCTGAGCACCGACCTTTCCCGACAATGCCACAACAATTGCGAAAACTGAAAAGAACGCGAAAAAACGAGTAATGCGATGTTTCATATTGTTGATTGTTTGTTATTTACGCGAAAATATAAAAAACATACACTATTTTCAACGGCAAAATTAGGAATTAGTTTCGACATATACAACATTTTAAGATATTTTTTTATATTAATTTTCAACATGTTTATACTCATAAAAGGTGCTATTGGCACGACAGTAAAATCACTATTTTTGGTGATTGGAGACGAGATGATGTTTTGGTAACTTTGCACTTACTTATGCAAGTAGAAGTTTAATGAAACTGTCAGATTTACAAACCGGTGAACGCGGAGTGGTGGTGCGTGTGGCGGGTCATGGAGCCTTCCGCAAGCGCATTATCGAAATGGGGTTCATCAAGGGAGTCACCGTGGAGAGCATACTCAACGCGCCCCTCAAGGATCCGATAAAATACCGTATACTGAACTTCGAGGTCTCGCTGCGGCGAAGCGATGCCACAAAAATCGAGATAGTCGGCGAGCATGAGGCCGAGCGCGAAATAGCCTCGCACGATGATTTCCGCCCGCTTGAAGCCGGCGAGACCGACGCAATGCACCACATAGCCGCCGAGCGCAGCAAGACAATCAACGTAGCGCTGGTAGGCAACCCCAACTGCGGCAAAACCTCAATATTCAACATCGCAGCCCATGCCCACGAGCGAGTGGGCAACTACAGCGGTGTGACTGTTGACGAGAAGGTGGGCACATTCGAACACGGCGGCTACACGTTCAACCTTGTCGACCTGCCTGGAACATACAGTCTCAGTGCCTACTCGCCCGAAGAACTCTATGTGAGGCGACACATCCTCGAAAAATCACCCGATGTGATACTCAACGTGGTTGATGGCTCAAATCTGGAACGAAACCTTTACCTCACCACACAACTTATCGACATGGACATCACCATGGTGATGGCTCTTAACATGTACGACGAGGTGAAACGCAGCGGCGACCGTCTTGACATAGACCAGCTGAGTACCCTGTTAGGAATGCCGATAGTGCCTACCACGGGGCGCAGCGGCGAGGGTATCGACCAGTTGTTCGACAAGATAATCGAAGTTTTTCAGGGCGGTCAGAGTAATCGGAGTGATCAGAGTAATCAGAATAATCGGAATAATCAGAGCAAACAATTATTCCGCCATATTCACGTGAACCACGGTCGCGAGCTGGAGGACTGCATAGCCCGACTGCGCACCGAGTTGCGAGAGCATGGGTTCAGCGACACACTCTCAACCCGCTTTCTGGCCATAAAACTGCTCGAAAACGACAGCCAACTTGAACGCTACACCAGCGAGCATGACCCCGACGGAAGCGTAATAAAAATGCGCGACCAAATAGCCGACAATTTCAAACGAAACGTGGGGCGCCGAATTGTGGAAAACGAGAGCACAAATGGCCACAAAGTCGACGTAGAAACCGAACGGCAGGATATAGAGAGTGCCATAACCGATGCAAAATACTCATTTGTGCGCGGAGCACTGGCCGAATGCTACGAAAAAAACAACAAGACCACACTACACCGCCTGACCGACCGCATCGACGCAATCGTTACCCACCGCTGGCTGGGATACCCGCTATTTCTCTGCGTGCTTTTTTTCACCTTCTTCTGCACTTTCTTCATCGGACAATACCCGATGGACTGGATCACGATGTTGTTTGACTGGTTTGGCACGCTGGTAGAGAAGGCCATGCCCGACGGCCCGTTGCGCAGCCTGCTGGTGGACGGCATAATCAGCGGTGTGGGTTCGGTCATAGTGTTCCTGCCGCAGATCCTGATACTTTACCTCTTTATCTCCTTCATGGAGGACAGCGGCTACATGGCGCGCACGGCATTCATCATGGACAAGTTCATGCACCGAATGGGGCTGCACGGCAAGAGCTTCATCCCGATGATTATGGGTTTCGGCTGCAATGTGCCGGCCATTATGGCCACACGCACCATAGAGGACCGCAAAAGCCGTCTGCTCACCATGCTCATAATACCGATGATGAGTTGCTCGGCCCGCATACCGGTTTATGTAATACTGACTGGTGCATTTTTCGGAGGCGTTGAAGCCGCGTTTATCATGATGGGGCTATATCTGGTAGGAATGGTTATGGCCGTCCTGATGGCGAAACTGTTCAGCCGCTTCTTTGTCAAGGGCGAGAGCCTGCCGTTTGTGATGGAGCTCCCACCCTACCGCATGCCGACTGCAAAGGCCGTACTGCGCCACACATGGGAGAAAGGCAAGGAATATTTAAAGAAGATGGCCACTATCATACTCGGCGCAAGCATAATAGTATGGGCTCTGAGTTACTATCCGACCCACGAAGACCCGCACTATCAAGCCGAACACAGCTATATGGCAAGCATAGGCAAAGCCATAGCGCCTGCCATGCGGCCTTGCGGCTTCGACTGGCGGCAGAGCGTGTCGCTGCTGGCCGGAGTGGGAGCCAAAGAAGTGGTGGCGAGCACCATGGGTGTGCTGTACACTACATCGGACAGCACCGACTATTCCGACAGTTACAATGATTCCGACAGCTCCAAACTCTCATCGCTCATAAGCCACAACATGACTCCTCTCTCGGCACTATCGATGTTGCTTTTCATACTGCTCTACATGCCCTGTGTGAGCACCATTGCGGCGATAAAGAACGAGAGCGGAAAATGGAAGTGGGCACTATTCACAGCAGCCTACACCATTATACTGGCATGGCTGGTGTCGACAGCGTTCTACCAAATCGGAAGTATGTTTTGAACTGAAAGAGATATGGTTCAGAAAATAATAGTCTTTCTGATAGTCTTTGCAGCGGTGGCATTTGCAGTGCGTGGAATTGTAAAATCCATAAAAGGCAAAAACAGCTGCGGCTGTGGCTGCAACTGCTGCGATAAATGCACAAAAAACGAAAATCAGCGAAATTGCGACTGAACAATGGTTTATAGCGCAATTAGACTACGTCACTTGTACTTTAACTCATCAATCACGCGGCGGTCGCGTTTGGTGGGGCGTCCTGCACCACGGTCGCGCCGTTCAAAACCGTATTGGCGCACCATCTGGATGCGCTCGTATTCCTCGACAGGTGTAAGGTCGGTCATATAGTCGGTTACCAGTTTGGCTGACACACGATTATGAAGCAAAGCCTTGACTTCTACCACCTTATGAAGCTGCTCAATGGAGAGTTCGTACTTCTCCCCCACCCTAACCACATGCGAAGCTTTGAGTGTCTGCTCGCCCATCTTCACCTTGCCCGCACGACAGGCATCGGAAGCATTGCTGCGCGTCTTGTACAGGCGCACCGACCATAGATATTTGTCAAGTCGCAGAGGTTCCGATTGGTCAGACATAAGGCTATCGGTTCACATAGTTGTAACGAATACGGCCTTTCTGGACTTCCGGAGCATCGGCATCCGGCTTGAAAGTTGTGCGTTTGGCAGCAGCAACTGCCTCGGCCTTCAGTTTATCGACTGCCGAAGAGGACACCTTGTCGACAGTGGCGCTTACCACCTTGCCCTCACGGTTAACCATAACCACGACTTCTATCCAGCCCTCGATGCTTTTGTTTTCGGACGGGCGAGACTTGTGAACCACATTGCGACCTTTCAAGAAGTAAGAATCGCCGACACCGCCGTCGCCTGTATAGGTGTTCGAGTTAGGGTTTCCGCCAGGCTTGCCCATATTGCCACTGCCGTAGGTATTGCCGCTACTGCCAGTATTGGAGTTGGAACCGGTGTTGGCCGACGAGTTGCTGCGACCGGGAAACAAAGCTTTCTTGTTAACCACAGGTTCTTGGTTTTCTACGGTTTGCTTGGTTTCGGTTGGTTTGGGGTCGGTTTTCTGGTCAGGTTTTGGCTTGTCCGTTTTTTCAGGAACAGCCACAGTCTGCTCGGTCGATTGGGTGTGGACATCGTCGTTCGAGACGGTTTGGGCAGAACGAGAAGCCGGCGAAGTGTTCTGTGCAGGAGCAGGCATCATATTGTCGCCCAGCCCGAAATCAGAGTTGCCGAGCGCCACCTCGACACCGCGCTCGGCGATAGGCGGGTCGGGCGGGAAATGCTTGACCAGAACCAGAACTACAACAGTGATGCCAACAACGCACAGTGTCACCACCGCTGCAATCAGTTTGTTACGATTGGCCTTAAAGTCGAATTGGGGCATACCGCGTAGTTCTTATTTTGAGGACGTTGCCAGAATAACTTTATGCTGAGTGCCGTTCTGCTCGTTGATGGCGTTGACGGCATCGATGACGGTCACCACGCGCTGAACAGGAACCGTGCGGTCGGAGCGCAGAACAACACAGGCGTTCTGAACAGTGTCGATTCCGTTGGCTATGGCAGTGCGCAGACCGGCAGAGTCGGTCGGGGTATCGCCGACTTGGTAGTTTTGGTTCTGATCGATATAGACGGTCACGTTCTGTTTGGCCATGGTCTTGCTGTTGCTTGCGGTAGGCAGCAACAACTTGACAGCGTTCGGGCTGATAAGAGTGGACGTTATCATAAAGAAAATCAATAACAGGAAAACCAAGTCCGACATTGACGAACTCGACATCTCGATATTGATTTTGTTTCTGGATTTAATCATATTGTTACAAATTTACAGAAGCCCGTAGAAACTATTATAGAGACAATGGCGGATGTCAACCGTTGGCTGGCTCGTGGAGGAGGTCCATAAATTCGGTGGCGCGTATTTCGAGTTCGAATACAACCTTGTTTATGCGAGTGATGAGAAGGTTGTAGAGGAAATAGCAGATGATGCCGACAATAAGACCGCCTACGGTAGTGACCATAGCGGTGTAGATGCCCGAAGCGAGGTTGCCGATTTCAATGTTATTGCCGGCCTCGGCCATATCGCGAAAAGCGACAATCATGCCCGTCACCGTGCCGAGAAAACCAATCATGGGGCCCAACGAGGCTACGGTAGCCACAAGCGAGACCCCTTTTTCGAGACGCGACACCTCCATCTGCCCCTCGTTCTCGATAGCAGCCTGAATGTCGGGCAGCGGACGTCCGAGACGAGAAAGACCCTTTTCGACCATACGCCCGATAGGCGTATTGGTGTGTTTGGCCAGCGAGCGAGCCTCGTCGACCTTATCCTCGTGAATAAACTGTCGAATTTCGTTCATGAAATGGTTGTCGGATTCTGCGTTTAGCGCATTGCGAAGTGCAAGGTAGCGCTCGACCGAGATGTAAATGGCTAAAATAAGCAGCAAAACGAGCACGGCCATAATCCATCCGCCTTTCAATGCCATATCCCACATGGAAATTCCCTGTGCCTTATCGGCAACCTGCGCTACCTGCTCCAATGTGTCGCCAGATGCAATTTGATTAAGAATCAACAAAATAGAGTTCATAACAAAAGTATTTATTTTGGCATAAAATTACGTCAAATAAATCTTATTAGACACGCCTGCCGTGTTTTATATCAACACGTTGGTGTTAAAATGTAAGAGTAAGCGAGAGCCCCGGAGCCGACGGTAGAGTCTGTTCCGGCGTGCAAAGCATCGTGGGAACGGCACGGAGCGAGATGTCGTCCGAAATGTCGTAGTCGAACAAGTGGCCGAACACGTATGCGTCAATCAGGTTGAGTCCGTAGACCACGGCACCTATAATAATGCTCAACTGGAAATACTGATTATACGACTGATACATGTTATAGATGTTCGATGTCGGATAGTTGGCGTAACCCGCCAGTTGCGTGGCACCATCGTTGTTGACACGGTAGAGATATTCGGTTTTGAACTTCCTCATATTGGTGCCGTTTGAGTAAATGAAGTAGCCCACTCCCGCGAAAGCGCCGTAAATGATGGGGATTTTCCAAGCCTGACGGTTGTAGACCTGCCCGGCGCCGGGCAGCAGCGACCAGAACAACGCTTTGGTGGCCGAATGCTCTTTCTTTACGGTGGTTGTTTGGGCTGCCTGAGGAGTGGCAAGCCTTATAGAAGGAGTGTCCTGAATATTCGGTGTGGCACTGCGGTCGGGATTAGATGCAATTGAATCTGTCGGTCTAATCGTATCCTGACATCTGAGGCCGCCACCGACAACTAACAACAGAGCCAGAATGACAACTCTGGCTCTGCAATGGCTCACTATATGGCAACCCGACAAACGAATCAGTTGATATTACAAGTAATAACTATGAGGAGCGGACTCAAAGAATGACTTACTTTTTCAACAATTTCATCAGCCTCTCGAAGTCCGAGTCGGTGTTGAAATGTATTGTGAGTGTACCCCTGCCGCGGTTGTTGCGTTTCACCTCGACTTCGGACTGAAGGTATTTTTTCAGTCCGCCGCAGGCCTCTGCATACATAGGAGGGAGTGGCGGCTTCGAGCCGCGTTTGGCTGTTGGCTTAGGTTTTGCCAGTGCCTTTGCCATCATCTCCGTGTCGTGGACCGAAAGTCCGCGTTCGAGAATGGCATGCAGAATCTCGTTGTGACGTTCGATATCCTCGACACCTGCCAGAACACGAGCGTGGGCCATGCTGATTTTGTCCTGCGAGAGAGCCAGCTGGGTTTCGGCTGGCAGTCCGAGCAGACGCAGATAGTTGGTGATGGTGGAACGCGACTTGCCCAAACGTTCGCTCAACTGCTCATGGGTGAGTTTGCACTCCTCAATCAGAGCGTTGTAGGAGAAAGCCACTTCCATCGCATTGAGGTTTTCGCGCTGTATGTTCTCAACCAAGGCCATCTCCATCATTTGGGTGTCTGTAGCCACACGCACGTAGGCCGGCAGTTCTGTAAGTCCGGCCAATTTGGAAGCGCGCAAACGCCGTTCTCCTGCGATGAGCTGGTATTTGCCGTTGGGCATCTGACGAACCGTTACCGGTGCGATAACGCCTTGCTGCTTGATTGACTGCGAGAGTTCACGGAGTGAATCCTCGTCAAATTCCTTACGCGGCTGATAAGGGTTTGCCTCGATTTCCGCGATGGGGATTGACGAGATAGCGGCCGTAACGGTGGCCTTGCCCTGCATGGCGTCGATGTCGATGTCGCCAAGAATGGAGGAGAGGCCGCGGCCTTTTAGGGGTGGTTTCTTTGTGGCCATTATTTGCTAAGGTTGTTGCGACGCAAAATCTCATTTGCGAGGTTGATGTAGTTGATGGCTCCGCTGCAGGTGGCATCGTACATGATGACCGACTTGCCATAACTCGGAGCCTCTGCCAGCTTGGTGTTGCGGTAGATGAGGGTGTCGAACACCATGTGTTTGAAGTGCCCTCTAACGTCGTCCACCACCTGCCGGGCCAGTCGAAGCCGGTGATCGTACATGGTTATAAGCAGGCCTTCGATGCTGAGCTGCGGGTTGAGCCGTGTTTGCACGATGCGGATGGTGTTGAGCAACTTGCCCAACCCCTCAAGCGCGAAATACTCACTTTGGATGGGAATGATAACCGAATCGCTTGCAGCCAGAGCGTTGAGGGTTATAAGCCCGAGCGAAGGGCTGCAGTCGATGATGATGAAATCGTAGTTTTCCCTTACTGGTTCGAGGGCTTTTTTAAGAAAATATTCGCGCTGTTTTTCGTTCACCAGTTCGAGTTCGGCGCCTACAAGGTCGATTCGAGTAGGCAGGAGCGAGAGGTTCGGCGTGTCGGTTTCGATAATGCTTTCGTCGGCGGTAGCATGCCCCAAAAGACATTCATACACACCTTTTTCTATCGACTCCGGATCGATGCCGAGACCCGATGTGGCGTTGGCCTGCGGGTCGGCGTCGATGAGGAGCACCTGATACTCCAGCAATGCCAGTGCCGCACTGAGGTTGGTGGCCGTGGTGGTTTTGCCCACGCCGCCCTTCTGGTTGGCTATTGAGATGATTTTACCCATTGGTGAGTGTCAAGTTCAAGTGATTGTCAGAAAGAAAGGTTCATATCGTCGAGTGCGGCGGAGCCGTCGAGATTGATGGGGTCGGAATGGTCTGGACGGCGCTCTTCGACAACCACGGGGGGCGGGACTATGCCTGTTTCGATAAACGACAGTGCATTTTCCAAGCCCTGTTTGAACTTGTCGAAGTCTTCCTTGTAGAGGAACATTTTGTTTTTGTCGATATAGAACTGGCCGGTGGCGTTGTCGAACACCTTGCGGCTTTCGGTTATGGTGATGAATTTGTCGCCCCCGCGAGTCTCCTTCACATCAAAGAAATAGCGGCGTTTGCCGGCAGGGATAGACTGTGAATAGAGCTCTTCTTTTCTGTTTTCTGTGTAATCCATATTCTATTGTTTAATGCATTGAACAAATTGCAAAGGTATATATTTTTTTTGACATTATCACTTATTTCACCCCAAAAAGCAAAAAGTGTAAGCTTTGTTAAAATACACACTTAACCCTGTCGGTCACCCTGTAACTGACAACGCTTCCGTCGTCGGCAACGGCTACACTGTCCTTGCCAATCGCGATGTCGAAAAAAGTGCCATAGTCTTCGATGACTCCTAATCCAATCCACCCGTGGTACGGATCTGCTGCACAGGTGTCGAAGAAGTAGATGTTTTCAAGATATTTGTAGTCGCAATGGTAAACGCCTCGAACCACGGCCGTATCGCGCGGTGTGTATACCATCCGATAGACAGCCGTATCAACATCGCCTGGCACGATGTCAATAACATCCACCCTACCCTCATATTTATACTCATACAAGCCAACAAGCGTGTCGGCCTCGCCATCTCGCAGCAGTTTAATGTTTCGATCGACATAGAACATTCCCTTCCCTGACAAGTCGGCCAGCCTGCATTCCTTCTGGCATCCGACTGAAAAAAGAGACATCAATATCACATATACCAACATATATATTTTCATCAGATGTTTTTTCATATATCCAATATTTAAGCCTGTCATTTTACCTTATGAGCTCTGATGTCTAATTTTATGACCTTTGTTCCCGTACCATAACGTACACGAGTCAATCCTTGGTCGATAAAGAATTCCTCGTCGCTGCAAACCGTGCCAGCATACGCCGCGGACGATGTCGATATAATATATCGGTTGACACGATTAAAGTACACGCAACTTCTAAAATAATCATCTTCGGATATTGAAAAACTCATGGTGTCCGCCTCCGTAGGACCATAGTAAAGCTTGTAACTGGCCAAGTGTTTAATATTATCCGACGTGGTTTTTGACTGTCGATACGGCTCCAACTTGCCACTGAAAAAAAAACTCCCTGCAAATACTGAGTAGTTACCGTCACTGCCCGCTTCGTATTTCTTAACGTACAAGTCCCATTCCCCTGCCAACTTTTTGCAGTTTACCCTTTCAGTATAGTTGTAAATGTCCTTCTCGCACGAAACCGACAGCGTGAAGAGAATAAGACATACCGCGACAGTTGTGATTTTTTTGTTTTTCATTGCATGAAGATTAATGCCGTACTATTTGCCATTACAAGGGCATACATCAAAATAGACCGACCCACTCGACGGAGTTTCAAACCCCTGCTTCAATTCAATAAAATCGGTTGCCCGTAGCGAAACGTGTTCACCGGCAGGCAAATGGGTTGCACTTGTGAGAGTTATATCCTTAACGACCTCGTAACTGTAATTGTTAAAGTTTGTTATGTCTTTTACAGAAGTCTTGCCATCGCACTTGAGCGAGTATTTTTTTACATAATCAACACTCATTGTCGCACTGCTTGGAACATTGAATGAAAATAACGGTTTACCATTCATAGCCAAGTCGAAAATAATTCTTACTGTATCGACGATATCGTGATTATATGTTGTGCGTATAGGGCTGTCGTCAACATACCATATTATTTTCTTGCGGTCCCATTCAATCGCATACTTGTGCCATTCGGTGTATGAAAAATCGTTTTTCATATCTATAGTCCAAAGGAATTTGTTTGGAGGTTCTATTCTGTCGTTGTAATCGTGGTGGATGTTGGTTTCGATATGGTTGTCCCTCTTTTTTCCATACATCTCAAAAACATCAATTTCAGCTTGATTGTTACAATTCCTACAGCATTGCCACGTCCAAAAAGCAGGCCACATCCACTTTTTATGGTCTATCATTACACGAGCCTCAATATACCCCGTACCTGACGAGATAGTCTCCATCGGATTCAATCCAGCCTGAAATGTATCGGTACAATTCCTTATCCTCACACGTATCGCACGAACCAGTCCCTCTGTATTGAGATTTGTTACACTCTATTTTCGAGTCTCTTTTCAATTTCTTAAACTGCAAAGTCAGATAGCCATTACTGACGTTCACTTGACTGTTCATATACATCTGTTTTTCTCCACTATGAATGGCAAAATTTTGTGTTTTCCACCTCGACCCATCTATAACATCAAAGTTTTCTTCCCAGTCCAATTTCCACGTTCGGTCAATAACAGGTGTTTGCGCTGACACTTGGAACAACAGGAAGAGAAATATGAATATCAGGCTGTTTCTATACATTTTGTCTTGGTTGTAGTCAAATTACAAATTCCTCTTTGCTTTCGTATATGACTGATATCAGGCGTAGCATAGCCCCAAAGGGGTACGGAACTCTACCTTTCATTTTTTCCTCCCTTGTGTTTTTCAAGTTTTTTCACCCGTTTTGCCAAATCTTCGTAACTTTTCGAAAGTTCATGAATTACCGCCTGCTGCTTTTCCAGCTGTTTCTTTGCAGCATCGAGTTGCTCACGCTGCTCATTGAAAGCTTTGATCATCAGAGGTACAAACTCGGTGTAGTCCAAGCACATGCCATCCTTGACAGTATCGATTAAATCGGGCAATATTTTCAGGACTTCATCGGCAAGGACACCATATTCTATCCGATCCGACACGTGGCCATCCTCCGTGAAATTATAAGAATAAGTTTTGATTTGTGACAGCGTCTTTGATGCGTTTTCTATGGGCTTTATATTTGTCTTGTATTTAGAGTCTTAAATTCTGTTGAAATTCTTCGCCGCAACCTTGTTCCATCCTGCATTTGTGTGCCGGAAACTTATGGTGGAGTGCGATTGTCCGTCGTAGCCACCTACTTCGGGACCGGGGTTGGCGGGCTTGAAGGTTATCAAATACCCACCTATAGCGACATACGATGGATAAACTTTCAGCTGTGCATGCACCATTGCTGAAAAAGAGAACAAAAACAAAAAAACAAAATATTTTTTCATAACAAATGTTTTGCCTTATCTATAAGCAGCTATCCGTGTTGTACACTCTGTACACTCTCCATTTTCGAAAGAAAAAGAAAACTCATCATCGCTGTATATTTCGCCATCGCGTGATATCTTGTCGAGTGAAATTATGTATCTGAAATCATACACATCATGGTATCCTTGGCCATAGTCATACACATACAAACGCAGGCTGTCTTGTTCATAATACAACATATAGGCATAGCATGAAATTGGAATCACCTGCCTATTGACAGGTCTTTTAGGGTCTTCGATTCGCTTCATGCTACCAGTACAGGAATGGTATTTTGTAGCATCTTCCGTTTCCTGCCAAATATCAAGTTTCCAGTTTCCTTCCAATTCGTCACAATTTACTTTCCCGTATACCACACCGTCATCAAGTAATTTATCATAGATTTTTTTACACGAAAGGACAAAAAAGGACAAAACCAATATTCCAGCGGACAGCCATACGGTTTTGGCATAATGTTTTTTTTTACTTGAACTCATATTTTCTCTATTTTACAAGCGTTTCCTCCATATATTATCAATAGATTCCGTGACCAAACATAAATCACAAACAAGATGGTAATAACGGTCAGTTGCGCTTATGCGTCATGATGTCGAGGACTATGTCGTCGGTTTCGTTCATGCCGTCGTGCCCTAAGCGGCCGAGGTTGGATATGGAGCAGTCAACGTCGCGCTCGGAGAGGCCGTCGGTGGCGTCGACCACCTTGTCGTGGCAGGCCAGCTCGGCGCTGACGAAGGCGCTGTAGAGGCCGGTGGACATCTTCAAGGCGCAGCTGGGCTTGGCACCGTCACACACCATTCCGGCTATCGTGTTGATGAGGTTTTTCACCGCATAACACACCTGCTCGTAGGAACCACCTTGCAGGTAAGTTATGGCCGACGTGACACCTATCGAGGCGTTGACGATGCCACAGAGTGCTGATAGCCGCCCGATACCCTGCTTGACGTAGATTGACATAAGGTGGCTGATGATCAGGGCGCGGATGGTCTGCTCCTCGTCCACCCCAAGAATCTGCGCGTATTCATAAACAGGCAGTGTGCAGCAAATGCCCTGGTTTCCGGAACCCGAATTGCTGTAGACGGGCATCGTGCAGCCATCCATACGTGCATCGCTGGCCGCCACAGTGCGAGAGACCACACGGTGCACAGCATCGCCGCTACGGTTGGCCTGACCGAGAATCTTGCCCACACAAAGGCCATAGCCCTTCATGCCCTCGGCAGCGGCTGCGGCGTTGTATTTCACAGTGTCGTAGATGAAACGCAACTCATCGACAGGGCTGTTGATAGCAAAATCGAGAACTTTGCCTACCGAAAGTGCGCAGCAACCACCACTGTCGGCACACGTCGCGTAGCCTTCGTCATGTGCGAGCGCCTGTTTGCATTGTCCGTTTTTCTCGACAAGGGTGAAACAGGTGTGACGTCCGGAAATGACGGCACGTGCGGTGTCGTCGCCTTTCGAGCACACGCATTCTATGTAGAGTTTGTCGCAGATGACCTTCACGCCGATCGACACAGCGTCGGAGTGGCTTTCGAGCCAGCGTTTGGCTTTTGCCACCTCGTATTCGTCGACGTTGAGCACTTCGAGCTGGCGGTTAGAGTCGCCCGCTACCACGCCGATGGCCACGGCGATAGGCAGGCCAATCATACCCGTGCCGGGGATGCCGACTCCCATGGCGTTCTTGTAAACGTTTTTGCTCAAAAAGAGCTCGACTTTCTCCGGCTCGCAGCCGAGAGTTTCGCGTGCCTTGGTGACACAAAGCGCCACAGCACCTGGTTCGGTGCAGCCGGTGGCCAGAACAACCTCGCGCTTGATGAGGTCAATAAGCTGACGGCGGGTACAGTCGTCCATCATTCTTATTTGGAAATTGAAAAATTGAAAGTTGGAGAAGGGTTTCCAACTTTCAATTTTCGACGTTAAAGACTTTGTTTATTTTGCAAAAATTTTCTGCCAGTTCTTGTATTCGCGATCTTTCCAAGCGCCGTTGTGATAGACGTATGAAGCGATGGCAGGGATGACGGTGGTGCCTTCGGCATAGACCATCTGCTGCAGTTCCTCGCTCACCTTGCCCCAGCTACCGGCTTCGAGAAGTGTGCTCGACGAGCAGGCGCCGTCGCGCACGTCGGCCACGGTGATCTGGATGGCATATTTGTGCATCGGCACCTCGTGGCCGAGTATCTCGGCGCAGACCACGGTATCCTGTGCAAAATTCTTGGGCGTGCCGCCGCCAACCATGAAGAGGCCGGTTTGCGGGGCGGCCATCTTGATACGGGTAAGCTCGACGAAGTCGCACACCGAGTCGATACTGAGGTATTTCTCGCCCTTGTTAGCACGCTCCCACTGATGTTTGCCGATGCCGAAACCGGCGCTGCTGTCGCTAAAAGCCGGGCAGAAAATAGGCACCCCGCACTCGTAGCAGGTCTGTATCAGGCTGTCTTTCTTGACAGCGCGACCGTCGTGAAGCCATTTGCCGAGTTCGTAGAGGAATTCGCGGCTGCTGTATGGGCGTGCTTCAAGCATGTTGGCAAGCTCGTAGGTGGCATTGTCGCAAGCCTGCAGCTCCTCCTCGTCGATAAAGGTGTCGTAGATGCGGTCAATATATAGTTCGCGCAACACCGTGTCGGGAATGACATTCTCCTTTGTGCCAACATAGTGTTTGAAACCGAGCGCTTCGAAGAGGTCCATGTCGATAATGGAGGCTCCGGTCGAGACCACCACGTCAATCATCTTGTTGCGCACCATATCGACATACACCTGCATACAGCCGGCCGCGCTTGTCGAGCCTGCAAGAGTCAGGATGTTGGTGCAGTCGTGCTCGCGGCACATCATAGTGAGGATGTCGGCGGCGCGGGCAGTGTCACGGCTGGTGAACGACATGCCGCGCATGGCGTCGATGAGTTCGGTCGAATCGTACTTCTTGATGTCGATGTGTTTGATGGTTTCTTTTAAGAGGTCTTTCTTTTCCATATTTGCTGTTTTTAATAATTCTTCCATTTAGATAATCAAAAGATGCATTGATTATTCAATTTACATTGTATTCAAACCCACCACGTCAAAACGGCACTTGTCCATCGAATTGCGGACTGTCGTTGGGCTGGTCGTTCATCTTCGAGTCGACGATCTTTATGCGCCCGCCGCCATTCAGGTCGAAGTCTTCGTTATAGGGCATTGACGAGTGCGTGCCTGCACTTTGTGCGCCGTCCTCGGGCAGATTTTCGAAACGTGCGTATTCGCCAACGAAGCGCAACTGCACCTTGGCCTGGGCACCGCTGCGGTGCTTGGCGAGGTTCACCTCGGCGAGCCCCTCAATCTGGTTGGGGTCCGCCTGATCGAGATGGTAGTAATCTGGGCGGTAAATGAACATCACTATGTCGGCGTCCTGCTCAATGGCACCCGACTCGCGCAAATCGCTGAGTTGCGGCTCCTTTGTGCCACCACGGGTCTCCACGGCACGGCTCAACTGCGAAAGAGCCAGCACCGGCAAGTTCAGCTCTTTCGAAAGCGACTTGAGGTTGCGTGAAATGGTGCTGATTTCCTGCTCACGGTTACCGCTGCGGGTCATCTCACCGCCGGCCTGCATAAGCTGAAGGTAGTCGATAATGACCATGGCAAGATCGGGGTGCTGCTGCTTCAGGCGGCGGCACTTGGCGCGGAGTTCAAAAATGGTGAGCTGCGGAGTGTCGTCGATAAAAAGCGGTGCGTCGTTCAATGCCTGCACCTTGGCGGCCATCACCTGCCGCTCCTTTTCCGTAAGCATATCGCCTTTTTTCAGCCGCTCGCCCGCAATTTCGGCGGTGCTTGAGATGAGACGCATCGCGAGGTCGACACCCGACATCTCGAGCGAGAAGACCGCCACAGGCTTGTGGAAATCCACGGCAATGTTTTTTGCGATACTCAACGCGAAAGCCGTCTTACCCATACCCGGTCGGGCAGCAAGGATTATAAGGGTGCCAGGTTGGAAACCGGCCGTCACACGGTCGAGAGCCGTAAAACCAGTCTGCTGGCCACTTACGCCACCCTCCTTGGTCTGGATGTCCTCAATCTGCTTCATGGCCTGGGTGACAAGCGTGCCCACAGGTTTGTAGTCGCTGCGGAAATTCTTGTCGTTTATGTCCATAAGTTTCTGCTCAGTGTTGTCGAGCAGCCACACCACATCGGTTGTTTCCTGGTAGGCTTGCGTGATGGTTTCGGTCGAGGTGCGTATCAGTTCGCGCTGAATGTACTTCTCGTTGAGTATACGCACATGGTATTCGATATGTGCGCTGCTTACCACATTGTTTGTCAGCTGCGCGACGCTGTAGGCGCCGCCGGCCATTTCGAGCGTGCCAGTCTGCCGAAGCCGTTCCACCACAGTCATCAAATCGACGGGATACGACTCCTCGAACAGTTTGCGGATAGCGTCGAACACATACTGGTGCTCTGGTTTGTAGAAATATTCGCGATAAAGGGTCTCGATTGTCATGTTCAGGGCGTTGCTGTCGAGCATCAAGGCGCCCAGCACAGCCTCTTCGATGTCCACGGCCTGAGGCGGCGTTTTGCCGTTAAGGTCGAACGCCGTGTTGTAATTCATTCTTTCTTTTTTCCTTACAGGTGCTATTGCCGTTTTTTCCATGTTTGCAAAATTACTAAACATTTGCGAATGTCACAAAAGAACATCGAACAGTGACCAAACAAACACCGTTTCACGCTTTTTTTGTATTTTTGCACCCTGATTTGGCACAAATGAACAGCATCAGGCACATTATATTTTTCATCGCGGCATGCGCCATAAGCATCGGTCCACAGGCGCAGGAATACGACAACAAGGCGTCCGTTGACAGTCTTATGGCCAAGGCACAGAATGCCGAAAGTCTCAAGCTGACCGACTTGGCACGACAATACTACGAGCAAGCCGTGGCCCTTGGGCCGGATACCGACAAACCTTATGTCTCACTCGGCAAGCTTATCGAACACGAGGAGCACTACGTCAAAGCCATAAGGCTTTTCAACCAAGCGATAGCCCACAACAGCAACTCGTCCGAGGCCTACGAGCATCTGGCCTACTGCCTTACCGAGACCGAAAACTACGACCAGGCCGAGCAGGCGGCACAGAAAGCCATCGAGCTGAACCCCCAATCGGCTTCAGCCATGGCGTCGATGGCACTGGTATTCAACTCGCGCGGCAGCAACACCAACGCGCAGACCTGGGCCAAACGAGCCATCGAGACCGACCCCAAAAACAGCCGCAGCTACAATGTGGCGGGCATAATCCAATACAACCGAGGCAACGACACCGAGGCGATAGCCCAATTCAAGAAAGCCATCGCCACCGACCCCGACAACATCGACGCGTACGCCAACATAGGCACCATGTTCTGCATACGCAACAACTTCGAGTCGGCCCTCATCTACCTGAAGAAAGGGTTGCAAAAAGAGCCCAAGTCAATAAAACTTGTCTATTGCATGGGGTGGGCCTACCGACTCAAAGGCGACCGTGCGCGTGCCATACAGTGCTACGAGACCATCATAGGATACGACAGCCTGTATGTCAAAGCCTACAACCGACTGGGCGAAATCTATAACGACAAAGCCGACTACGACCGCTCCATAGCCTACCACAAGAAAGCCACACGCATAGCACCCAACGACCCCAACGGTTTCAAGGGTATGGGCAAAACCTACTCGGACAAGGGCGACTACCCTAAAGCACTCCACTCCTACCAGAAGGCCGTGCTAATCAACGACAAAGACCATGAAACCTACTGCCTCATGGCCGAACTCTACCAGCGGCAGGGCAACTCGCAACGCGAGACAAACTCCTATAAAAAAGCCGCCAAGCTGGGCAACAAGAAAGCGCAGCAGTGGCTCGTGAGACGCGGCGCCACTTGGTAATCAACGCAAAAAAAGAATACGTAAGATTTTTGAATTTGACTTTATGAGCAATATCGTAGCAATAGTAGGCCGACCCAACGTGGGCAAATCGACGCTCTTCAACCGGTTGACCGGCGAGCGCAAAGCCATTGTCGACAGCACCAGCGGCGTAACCCGCGACCGGCAGTACGGCCACAGCGACTGGAACGGCAAGCAGTTCTCTGTTATCGACACCGGCGGCTATGTTATGGGGAGCGACGACACCTTTGAACACGAAATCCGCCGTCAGGTGCAGCTCGCCATCGACGAGGCCGACGTGATACTCTTCCTCGTCGACGTGCGCGAGGGTCTCACCCCGATGGACGAGGACGTGGCCGACCTGCTGCGCCGCTCCACCAAGAAAGTGCTACTCGTGGCCAACAAAGTAGACGACTCGAACATGTCAAACAACGTGGCCGAATTCTACCAGCTTGGATTGGGCGACATCTACCCCATTGCCGGGATCAGCGGAAGCGGCACTGGCGACCTGCTCGATGCCGTAGTGTCCGACTTCGCCGACGGCGTCATCGACACCGGCGACAGCCTGCCACGCATAGCCGTAGTCGGCCGACCCAACGTCGGTAAGTCGTCGTTCATAAACACAATTACCGGACAAGAGCGCAACATCGTCACCCCGATAGCCGGCACCACTCGCGACTCGATCTACACACACTACAACATGTTTGGTTTCGACTTCAACTTTGTCGATACCGCCGGCCTGCGCAAAAAAAACAAAGTCGAGGAGAACCTGGAATTCTATTCGGTTATGCGTTCCATTCGCACAATCGAGAACAGCGACGTGTGCATTCTGATGCTCGACGCCTCGCAGGGGCTTGAACAGCAGGATCTCAACATCTTTTCGCTGATCAGCCGCAACAACAAGGGAGTGGTGATTGTGGCCAACAAGTGGGACCTGGTCGAGAAAGACCACAAAACCCACAAAGAGTTCGAGCAACTGATACGCAGCCGCATCTCACCGTTCGAGGACGTGCCCGTCATATTCACCTCGGTCATCACCAAGCAGCGCATCTTCAAAGTGCTGGAAGCCGCACGGCAAGTCTACAACTCGCGCAGTCGCCGTATCACCACCGCCGAGCTGAACGAAAAACTGCTTCCAATAGTGAAAGAGCAGAACCCACCACCGGCAGTCAAGGGCAAGTGGATAAAAATCAAGTACATCACCCAGCTTCCCACAGCCTATCCGCAATTCGTCTTCTTCTGCAACCTGCCGCAATACATACGCGACCCCTACCGCCGTTTCGTAGAAAACCGCATGCGCGAATTATGGGACTTCCACGGCGTGCCCATCACCATCTATTTCAGGGAAAAATAACGACAAGCGCCGCAACCCACCACGAGGCGGAAAAAAAGTTTTCGCACAACTGCAAGTTTCAGCCTATATATAGTACAAAGTAATAAGCAACGTTAAGTGAGCGAACAAGAACTCATACGGGAAATTCTGAACGGCAAGACGCATCTTTTTGCGCAGATAGTCGAGGAAAACCAGCAAAATGTGGTAAACCTTGTGCACAAAATTTGCGAAAACCGTCTCGACAAAGAGGAAGTGACACAGCAGGTGTTTGTAGAACTCTACACCGCTCTCCCGCGGTTCAGAAGCGAGTCAAAGCTCAGCACCTTTATCTACCGCATAACAGTGAACGTGGTATCGAAAATGCTGGCACGAGAGAAACGGATTGTGTATGAGCGCGACGACATGGAATTCGAACGCAAAAGCGACGACCTCAACATAGAAGAGCAAATTATTCACGACGAAAAAATCACACAACTGCAAAACGCAATACAACAACTGAAAGAAGACCAACGCACCGCCTTGGTGCTCTTCACGTTCGAAGAAAAGTCATACAACGAAATAGCCGCCGACATGGGCTGGAGCCTCGCAAAAGTGGAATCGCTCATATTCCGGGCAAAAAACAACCTCAGGAAAATGCTCGTGAAATAAACGCGAAACAAACATTAACGACAAAACATAGCAAAAAACACCTCAAATAAAATGAAAACATTCACCGACATAGAACTGGAAGATACACTGAAAGAACTGGCATCGGCCCAAAGTCCGCAGCAAGTGGACGTGGTTGATAAAGTGATGGCCTCCATACAGGCCACCCACCGCGACAAACGTTTCACCTTGGGCAAGGAGCGCCGCGTGCGGCTCACAATCGGAGCCAGCCTTGCAGCCGCCTCGGTGGCACTGCTCCTCTTCGTGGGCAACGGCAACTCGTCGCAGGCCCAAAACGTTGACGAGGAGAACATGGCGCAGTTTATATCGGCTATCTACAACCGCCAAAACCAGGCCGACGTGGTCTTCTACACCCCAGACTATATCGACATACTGCTCGGCATCGACGAAAGTCTCTAACCCCCACCCCTCACATCATGCGGAAATTCTTTTTCATTTTGCTGTCGTCACTCCTACCGCTTGCCATCTGCGCGCAAAACGATTACGAGACCGTTTACACCACGCCCGACATCACCAAGTTTGTCAGCACACTCACCAAGCAGCAGCAACAGGAGCTTAAGGCCGTGACCACCGAGAGCAAGAAAACCTTGGAGAACTACCGTCAGCAACTGACTGATCTCCACGACGAGATACAGCACTACTACGGACTCCCCGGCGACCGCAGCTCCGACCTCTTCCCGCTCTACGCGCAACGCTCGGCCCTCTATGTCAAAATCGACCAGGCCAAATACTACACCAAGATGCGCATCGACAAAATCCTCACCGACGAACAGCAAAAAGAACTGCGCGAAAACCTCGAACTCGAACGCAAAAAACGCGAGGTGAAAAAACAGCTGACGATGTTTTTCCACCCCGTCACCCAAAAATAGCCATCGAAAGGCAAAACGGGAAAACCCACAAAACAGGGCGGCCTCCTTACGGGGCTGCTTTTTTTGCCGTCAAGCCAAACCGTCAGGCTGGGTGTCAGAAGCCTGTGCCTTGCGGTAGACCACACAGCCGCCCTCGCTCGGATGGTCGTAAACAAGCACGTCGCGCGGCTCGCGGCGTATGGCCCAGACTATCATAATGTCGCCGATGGCCGAAACAATGAATATCACGCCAAAAACAAGCCAAAACACACTGCCAAACACGATGGCCAGCACCGTTGGCACAATACCGACAAGCAACAGCGGCATAAGGGCACCTGTCACGTAGTGTCCTTTGCTCATCGGCACGTCGATATGGCAATAGACGGCTCCGGCCATGGTGCCGAACGCAAGCCTGCTGAAGGGCTGACGGGTGAGAACCATCCAGGTGAAGCCATGGACCAATTCGTGCACAACAAGGCCCACAACAATGGCAAACAGAAGCCACAGGGCATTTTCTACCCCGCTCCATTCGAAACCGCGCCACACCGCATAGTAGGCCAACCCACAGACCCCGCAAGTCAGGAGCAAGAACGGCACACTAATGATGTTGGCTTTCACTATACTTATAGTTTTGGTCTCGGTTTCGTAGCCTTCGATTTCGGGTATCGGCTCGGCTTTTTTTGTCCGCATAACATAAAAAAAAGTTTAGTGAAAGTTTTTTCTTTGCAAAGGTACAAAATAATTGCAAAGTATCGGAAAAATAATTACTTTTGCATTCATTATTAACCAATAAAGCAAACAAATCATGAAGAAAACATTTTACGCATTTGTATGTATTCTGGCTGTCGCAGCGATGACCCTCTCAGGATGCAAGAAAGACAATGGCGACGACACCAACACTCCGGGCGGCGGCAACACCACAATTGGCGGCGACATTCAGCTCGACGACAACGGCAATGCCGTGCACAACGGCTCCGGCACGGTGACAATCGACGGGGTGGAGTACGCCATCAACGTGGCACGTCTGCAAGAGTACTCCTACGGCGAAGAGCAGAACGCTGCGCTTACCTTGTACACGGAATATGCCCCGAATTCAAACTCTTTTCAGGGGGTAAAGGTGCAATTGACATTCCAAACCACGCTTGCGAACACGGGGAACTATGTATCCGACGAAACGGGCGACGTTTATATGACGATTGAACTTGACGGAAACACGTACAAGGGATATCCGTTCACAAAC